>VBFW01000112.1 GCA_005880525.1 Chloroflexota bacterium
GCGGCTCGCCACCGCATCCCGGTCGTGCCGCGCGGTGCGGGCACCGGTTTGTCGGGCGGCGCAGTCACGATTCGCGGCGGCATCGCGCTGCAGGTGACCCGCATGCGCCGCATCCTCGAGATCGACCCCGTCGCCCAGACCGCGCTGGTCGAGCCCGGCGTCGTGAACCAGGAGCTGTCGCTGGCCGCCGCGCCGCACCACCTTTTCTATGCACCCGATCCCTCGAGCCAGAAGGCATGCACCATCGGCGGCAACGCGGCTGAGAACTCGGGCGGCCCCCACTGCCTTTACTACGGCGTCACGACCAACCACGTGCTGGGCATGGAGGTCGTGCTCGCGGACGGAAGCGTGCACTGGGTCAGCGGTGACACACCCGACCGCGTGGGCCTCGACCTTTGCGGATTGCTCGTCGGCTCGGAGGGCACGCTGTGCGCGATCACCAGGATCAAGGTGCGGCTGCTGCGAACGCCACCAAGCATCGCGACGCTGCTGGCGGCGTTTCCCTCCATCGAGACCGCAAGCCAGGCCGTGTCGGGCGTGATCGGCGGCGGCATCGTCCCGGCCGCGCTCGAGATGATGGACCAGGTCACGGTCGGCGCGGTCGAAGCCGACTACCGCGCCGGCTATCCCACCGACGCGGGCGCGGTGCTGCTCGTCGAGGTCGATGGCATCCCGGAGTCGACGCGCGAGCTGATCATGGCGATCCGCGATGTGCTGGCGAAGAACCAGGGCTACGCGATGCGCGAGGCCCAGACCCCCGCCGAGCGCGACCTGCTGTGGCAAGGGCGCAAGGGCGCGATCGGCGCGCTCGGCAGGATCAAGCCGAACTACTACCTGCACGACGGGGTGGTGCCGCGGTCGCGGCTGCCACAGGTGTTGTCAGCGGTCGGAGAGATCGGCGAGCACTACCGGCTGCCCGTCGCCAACGTTTTTCACGCGGGCGACGGCAACCTACACCCCAACATCCTGTTCGACATGCGCGACAGCGAAGTGCTGCACCAGGTCGAGGACGCTGGCGAGGAGATGCTGCGCGCCGTGGTCGAGCTCGGCGGCGCGCTCTCGGGCGAGCACGGCATCGGGCTGGAGAAAAGCGCTTTCATGCCCTGGATCTTCAGCCCTGACGACCTCGACGCCATGCATCGCGTGAAGGACACGCTCGACCCTGACGGGCTTTTGAATCCAGGAAAGATCTTTCCCGACCCGACCCGCAGGCAGGTGCGCCTCGCAGGCCGCACAGGCTTCGCGGTCGAGGCGAAATGGTGGTGACGAACGCCGCCGTCGTGAAGCCACGATCAGCGGACGAGCTCGCGAACTCATTGCGCGAGGCGGCGGCGGCAGGCAAAGCCGTGACGCCGGTCGGCGGCGGTCGCGCCGCGACCATGGGCGGCCCGCTCGAGCCTCGCGAAATCCGGCCAGTTTCTCCCGCTCGATCCGTTCAACTCGCCAGGTCATACCGTCGGCGGGCTGCTCGCTGGAGGTTGGTCCGGGCCGCTGCGACTGCGCTACGGCTCCGCGCGCGATTTCATGATCGGCATTCGCGTCGCGCTGCCCGACGGCAAGCTCGCGAGCGCCGGCGGGCGCGTCGTCAAGAATGTCTCCGGCTACGACCTGATGAAGCTGCACGTCGGCGCCCTCGGCTCGCTCGGCATCATCGTGGCGGCGTCGTTCAAGGTCTTCCCACGCCCACTGCGCGACATCACCGTCGAATCCCACGACGGCTGGCCTGCTGCCGATCAGGCGCTGTCGCTGCCCATGGCGCCGGCCGCGCTCGAGCTGTTCTCTGACGGTCGCGTGATCGCCCGCTACTTCGGCAGCCAGGACGCCGTCGCCGCCACGGTCAAGGCCACGGGGTGGGCGCAAGCGGACGATAGTGTCTGGCGTGAACACTCGCTCTCCGCGCCTGCTCAATGGGCGCGCATCGCAACGCCGCGAACCGAGCTTCGCCGGGTGATCGAGTCTTTGCCAGGCGGCGCGCGCTGGTGGTGCTCACCGGGCACCGGCATCGCGCACTGGTCGTTCGGCGATGCTGACCAGGTGGTAAAGGTGCGGAAACTCGCCGAGGCCGCGGGCGGCTCGCTCGTGCTGATGTCCGCACCCGACGATGTGAAGAAGAAGGTCGGCGCCTGGGGCACGCCGCCGCCCACGCTAGACGTCATGCGACGCCTCAAGGATGCCTTCGACCCGAATCACGTCTTGAATCCGGGGAGGTTTGTGGTCTGAGCTTCAACCTGCTGAGCGACGACGACCTCGCGACGTGCGTGCATTGCGGGCTATGCCTCGACGCCTGCCCGACATTCCGCGCCACCGGGCTCGAGACCGAATCGCCGCGCGGCCGCATCTACCTGATGACGCAGTGGAAGCGCGGGCAGATGACGTTCGACGAGAAGCAGGTGAGGCATATCGACCTGTGCCTCGGCTGCAGGACATGCGAGGCGGTCTGTCCGTCAGGGGTGCCGTACGGCCGAATCATCGAGGCGGGCCGCTCCGAGGTTGAGCGGATGCGCCGTCCGAGCGCCAAACGCTGGATCGCGAAGACCGCGCTTCGCCAGCTGGTCGCGCATCCGCGCCGGTTGCGCGCGTTCGGCGCAATGACCAGGGTCGCCCAGGCCGCGCACCTTACCTCGGTCGTGGGCTCATGAAGCCGCGGTCAAGCTGCTCCAGCTCGCGGGCTGCGATGTGTGGTTCCCGCAGGGCGAGCGCTGCTGCGGTGCGCTGCACGCGCACAACGGCGACCTCGAGGCAGCCGAGCGCCTGCGCGATTACAACTCGCGGGTTTACGCGTCAGGCCAGTTCGACGCGCTCGTGATCGACTCCGCCGGCTGCGGCTCGCATCTGAAGGACTTCTACCCCGACCTGAAAGGACGCGTGAAGGACCTCAGCGAATGGCTCGCCGAGATCGGCTTGCCGCAACCGAAGCGCGACGTGAAGTTGAAGGTGACGTACCAGGACGCGTGCCACCTTGCGCATGCGCAGCGAATCAGAAAGCAGCCGCGCGAGCTGATCCGTGCGCTGCCCGGCGTGCAGCTCGTGGAGATGCGGCACCCCGACATCTGCTGCGGCGCCGCAGGCCTGTACAGCACCCTCGAGCCGCAGATGTCGGCGCGGATCCTCGATGAGAAGATGGACGACCTGACCAGCACCGGCGCGGAGCTGGTGGTGACCGCCAACCCGGGCTGCCAGATGCAGCTGGCGGCGGGCCTGCGAGCACGCGGGTCTCAAATCCGCGTCGAGCACGTGAGCGAGCTGCTAGTCCGAGCCTACTGATCCCAGGTTAATCCGAGCCCTTTTGCAGCTGGCTGATCTTCTTCAGCCTCGGGATCGCAGTCGTTGACGTCAGCTTCGGCAGCGCTTGCGTCGCGGTGATGTCCACCTCGACCCGCGCGACCGCAAGCGTGATGTTGTCGGGCGCCCCGAGGTCGCGGCATCGCTCGATCACGCGTTTGATGCCCTTGTCCAGGTCACCGCTCTGGAGAAGCAGCTTCCCCATCTCCTCGACGCTCACGCCTGCCGTCTCGATGCCGTCGCTGCACAGCACGATCGTGTCGCCGGCCTCGAGCTTCATCTTGTCGGTGTAGGACTGGATCGACTCCCACACGCCGATCGCGCGCGTCAGCCGGAGCTTGAGCGGGTGGTCGGCGGCCTCCTCCGGCTTGATGACGCCGAGGCGAACCTGCTCTGCCGGCCACGAGTGGTCCTGCGAGATGAGCTTGGCGCTGCCGTCGCGAAAGAGATACGCAGGGCTGTCGCCGACGTTGACGAGTCCGAGCTCGCCGCCGCGGATGGCGACGACGACGATGGTGCTGCCCATGCCCTCCCATGCGGGGTTTGACTTCGCGGCTTCGAACACCGACGAATTGGCCGCCTTGCACGCGCGCTTCAAGCGGTTGAGGTCCGGGCCTTCGTCCCCATCCTCGGCCAGCGCGGCGGTGAAGGTCTTGACGGCCATCGAGCTCGCGGTCTGGCCGGCCGCATGGCCGCCCATTCCATCGCAGACGACCAGCAGCGAATCGAGCCCCGCCTTGTTGCGCCAGACGGCCACCGAGTCTTCGTTCTCCTCGCGCTCCAGACCCGGATCGCTCGCCGATGCGGTCCTCAGCCGCAACCCGCTACGCCTCTACGATCGCGAAGCTGACTGCGTTCTGACCGACCGTTATGCGGTCGCCGTGGTTCAGCTCTTTCTCCTGGATGGGCTCGCCGTTCACCAGCGTGCCGTTGGTGCTGCCGAGGTCGACGATCCAGAACTGCTGGCCACGCCGCTCGATGCGCGCGTGATGGCCGCTGGTCGCGGGATCGCGGAGGATCAGGTCGTTGTCGGGTGAGCGGCCGACGCGGAGCGCGGCGTCGCCGGCGCGGTGGTTGTTGCCGGCATCCGGACCTGACTCGATGTTCAGCTGCGCCTGTGGCCCTGCGCCTGTCTGGGCGCGGAGGATAGGTTGCGTCTCGGCGCCTGTGCTGGCCGCCGGTGCCGGCGGTGGCTGCCAGGCCGGGATGACGGTGGTCGACTCATGCTGGGCCGGCGGCGCGATGATCGTGCGCTCCGCCATAGGAATGGGCGGGGCGGGCGGCGCCGGGGGTGGAGCGATTGGCGGCGGCGGCGCCGAGGCAGCCGGTGGCGGTGGTGGGCTCCACGACGGGGCTGGAGGCGCGGATGCCGACCCGCTCCATGGCGGTGACGACGGCTGGGCGGCCGGCTCCGCGGCGGGAACGGTCCACGCCGATGAGGCGGCCGATTCGTCGCTCTTGGGCGAGTCCCAGGGCGAAGAGGATTCAGGCTGGGGCTCAGCCGGCCATGCGGTCGAGGGCGCGGGCGCCGCGGGCGCTTCCCAGGAGGCTGCCGGAGCTGAGGCTGCGGGCGGCGCCGCGGGCACGTCCCAGGACGGTGCCGGCGCGGCTGGAGGCGGCGCAGGCGCCGCGGCCGGAGGGCCCCACGCCGGCGGCGCACCTGCTGGCGCTCCCCAGGACGGAGGCGGTGCGGCCGGTGCGGCCGGTGCCGCAGGCGCGGCTGCCCACCCTGGCGCGGCAGGAGGCGGCGCGGCGGCTGGAGGTGGTGGAGGCGGTGCGGCTGCGGGTGGCGGCGGAGGAGGCGGCGCTGACGCGGGTGGCGGCGGAGGCGGCGCGGCCGGTGGGGTGGGCGATTGCGGAGTGCCCGGCGCGCCCCAGCCTGGAGACTGCGCTCCTGTCGGGCGACGCGCGCCCCACGTCGATGTCGATGTGCCGGCGGGTGAGCCGGCCGGCGGCGCACCCCAGGAAGGCGCGGGTTGGGCCGAGCCCCACGTCGGCTGCGCACCCGGAGCGGGCGCGGGGGCCGGCTGATCCCAGCTCGGGCTGGCGGCGGGCTGCGGCTGGGGCGGCGCCTGGACGACTGTCGAGGCAACCGACCCCGGACGTGGCGCGGTCACTGGCGGAGCCCAGGTCTGCACGGCAGGCTGCTCCGGGGCCGCCTGGGTCGCGATCCCGGTGCGCGACGGCGACGCGGGCCGGACGGCGTTCTTGTTCTTCTTGCCCTTGCTGCGAGTGCGGCGGACCCTGAGGTAGAGGATGCCCGCGAACAGGGCCACCACGGCCAGGATTATTTCTGCGTACTCGATCGGCATCCGGTGGAGGGCCTCCCTGTTGGGAATTCGTTAAGAAAGCGGTGGTGCGAAGTATGCCATTCGGTCTGGACTTGAGCCCAGTTACAGCGCTGACGGCGCTTCGGCTGGAACCTGGCCTTCGATCAGCAGCCGCCCCGAGCCGACTCCGGCAACACTGACGTCCGCTTCGAGCGTGTGCGCCCCCGGCGCTAGCGCCTCGCCGGTGACGACATAGACTCGCACGCGCCGTCCCAGAGCGAGGTCGAGCCGGCGCGGCAGCGGGGCGCGGCCGGCATGCGTCTCGATCTGTATCTCGTGACGGGTCAGCAGCGTGCCGTCAAGGCGGAGGCCGGTCATCGTTGTGAGAACAGCGGGACGCGTCTTGTTTTCGAGCACGAGGCTCAGCCCGTCCTTCTCCCCCTGGAGGCTGCGCAGGTCGGCGAGCCGATCAGCCAGGTAGTGCGGCAGCTCGGGGCGCAATCGCGCGGGCATGACGTTGGCCGTGACTGAGAATCGCAGCTCGGTGTGATCTATCTCCTCACCCGCCATGAGCAGCGTCGCTTCGAGCACGTACTCGCCCTCGGCCTGGAGGGCGAGGCTCGCCGTGGTGGCGTGGATCGCCGGCTCGAACGCGGTGGGCACCTCGCATTGCGCCGACCCAGAAAAAGACTTGCGTTGCGCGGCGTCCTTGATGCGGCTCACGCCTCGCAGCCCGACGCCGCGCTCGCGCGTGACGGACCAGCGCACGGATCCCGCGCCCGCGACTCGCGGATCGTCATTCACGACCACGATGCGCGCGCTGAATGCCTTGTCTGGTCGCTGGATTACTCCAGACGGACGGTCGGGCTCAGCACTCAGCGGGTCGATGATCACGCGGGTCGGCCGGAATGCCTCCGCGAGCGCCGCCAGCGGTGCGTCCTTTTTCTGCCGCGCTCCGTCCAGCAGTCCCCAGCCAATGGCCGGAAAGGGATCGATCAGGTGGAAGACGAACGCGCCCCAGCACGGCTCGAACTTGCGCGTTCGCATGTGCTCGGCTGTGACACGCACGAGCAACGCGTGATAGTTCTGCGACGCGCGGACGTACTCGTCGAGGCTCGGATGCGCTGAAGGCAGACCCACGCCGCGCTCCGCCCAGTTCACTGGTTGGAATCCGGCGTAGCGCCACGATGGCTCGTCGTCCGCGACTGGAAAGCGATCGCCGATGTCGTCCCACACAGGCGAGCCGATGGACGGCAGCGACTGCGCGCCGAACGCGGTGACGATCAACGGTTCGGTGTCGATGACGTCCTTCCACGTCCCTTCTTCCCAGCCGAGCCTCAGGTGCACGTCGGTCTCTCCGGTTGCGGGGAGCGCCGGACGCGTCGGGTCCAGCGCCTCGAAACCCGCCTTCAGGTCCTGGTCGATCGAATGGTTCTGCCTCACCACATGCACGTCGCCCATGTCCGCGTTGTCGGGGAGCCACGGCGGATCGTCGTGCGCGATCCACACCGCGATTGACGGATGGTTGCGCAGCAGCTCGACCATCTCGGCCTGCATCTCTTTGGCGGTCGTCTCGAAGAAGCGCGCGTCATCCGCGCGCGCCTGATAGGCGTATGTGCCGAGCAGCGGCAGCTCCTGCAGGAGCAGCATCCCCGCCTCGTCCGCAAGCCGGTAGAAATCGCGTGGCAGCACGTTGGCGATGACCCGCAGGGCATCGAGATTCGTCTCCTTCGCCAGCCGCAGGTCGGCCGCGAACTGCTCGGCGGTCAGCTCGTCCATTCGATGTGACGGGGCGTAGCACGCGCCGCGCAGGAACATGGGGCGGTCGTTGACGGAGAGGCTCCACCGGCGGGGCCCGATGTCCCACTTGAGGTCTCGGAAACCGAACGCGTCCTCCACCCGCGAGGACTCCGCGCCGCTCACCTCCACCGCCATCTCGGCGCGGTACATGGCCTGCTCCCCGAATCGCCACGGCTCCCACCTCCGCGCGCCGGGCAGCGCCAGGCGCATCGAGATCGGCTGGTCGCCGCCGCCGGCGATACGAAACTCACGCTTCAGCCGCAGCGGCGCGCCCGCCCCGGACACCGCAGAAACCACCAGTTCCACCTCGCCGTCCATCTGCCGGCCGT
>VBFW01000113.1 GCA_005880525.1 Chloroflexota bacterium
CAGCGCTTCCACGTCGATGGCGAACTTCTCGTAGGACGCGAGCAGCGCGCTCTCCAACCAACCGGCCGCGTGCAGCACGAAGTTCACGCGACCGAGCACGGTCGGCCACATGCACATCATCGATTCATATGCAGCCTGAGCATCCGGCGCCTTCGATGACGTCAGCGCGCCGCCGCCGCGGAACGGAAGGTTGTAATGACGCGCCATCTGCGCGCTCGCGAGGATGCCCATTGCCGACTCGGGCGTTCCAAATGCGGGGCTGCCCGACTGCATGTCGGTGTTGGTGAGGAACGACCCGTACACGCTGGGCGTCCCCGGCCGGATCAGCTGCACCAGCGCGATGCCCGCGAGTGCTTCCGCGGTCTGCTGCGCAACGGTGCCCGCGAGGCCCATCGGCGACATCGCTCCGGCCATCAGGAACGGCGTGACGATAACCGGCTGACGCGCCTCCGAGTACTCGATGAGTGCGCCGAGCATGCGGTCGTCGTAGCGCAGCGGGCTGTTGACGTTGATGAGGCTGAGAATCGCCGGGTTCTTCTCGATGCTCTCTCGTCCGCCGAAAACGATCGATGCCATCTCCACCGTGTCGCGCGCGTTCTCGGTCGAGATGACGCTGCCCATGAACGGCTTGTCCGTCCAGCGGATGTGCGAATACACCATGTCGAGGTGCCGCGACGAGAGCGGGAGGTCCTCAGGCTCGACTGTCGTGCCGCCGGCGCAGTGGATCTGCTCCACCGACTGCGCCATCTTGTCGAAGTTGGAGAAATCCTCGAGGGTCGCGCCGCGCCGCCCGCGCTCGAGGTCGGTTACGAAAGGCGGGCCGTAGACGGGAGCGTTGACCAGGTTATCGCCACCGATCGTGACGGTGCGCTTGGGATTGCGAGCCTGATATTCGAAGGTGGGAGGGGTCTTGGCAGCCATCTCGAGCACCCAGCCTCGGTCGAAGCGCACCCGATCGTCCTCGACCTTCATCCCGGCCCCGCTCAGAAGGTCGCGGGCGCGGGGGTGGAGGAAGTCGATGCCGATCTCCTCCAGGATGGTCATCGCCTGGCCGTGGATCGTCTCCACGTCCTC
Organism: Chloroflexota bacterium; assembly: GCA_005880525.1. GTDB lineage: Bacteria > Chloroflexota > Dormibacteria > Dormibacterales > Dormibacteraceae > CF-118. The sequence goes on from VBFW01000113.1 coordinate 1,075, forward strand.
CGGGGAGAGGATGTCGTAAGGCTGGAGGCGGTTCTTCCACACGGCTGCGTCAAATAGTGCAACAGGAGCGGATTGGAGGCCGGGGCCGCGGCCTGAGTTTGAGTTGGCGGCCGATCTGGTAAGGTAAGCATCGCCCGTTGGGGTGCTACGGGTCCTCGAAGGACCCTTTTTGAAACTCACTTGAACCTCATTTCACGCCCAATCCGCTTGTGGCCACACCTCAGGCTTCGCCTGCCGTGAGCGCGCCTAATCCTGGCGACGTCCTTCCGCTGTGGAATCCGGAGATTCCGGGCGAGGAGATCCAGGCCGGCCGCCTTGGCATTCGCATTCGTCCAGGCAGCCCGGCCGCCGAGAAGGTCAAGGCGCTGGAGGCCTTCGGGGGCGCCGAGCGCCTGCGCGAGATGCTCGAAGAGCTGAAGCAGATCGACGGCACCTACCAGGTGACCAAGCCCGAGAAGCCCCTCGAGTTCATCGGCCAGGTGTCCACCACCCTGCTCACGGGCAAGCTCGGCCGCACGCCCATGGGCCTGGCGCTCGAGCTCACCGACTGGCAGGACCTGGATGGCGAGTACGAGATGGAGAAGAACCGGCTCCGCCTCCGCTACCAGGAGCTGCAGCTGGTCAAGGAGTGGGACGGCGACCTCGAGGGCTTTACGGCGATCGTGCTGCGCGAGAAGGCTAAGACCGAGCCAATCCTCGGCTCGACGCTCCGCTTCATCGAGCACCTGCGCGACTTCCGCGAGAAGCTCGCCGAGGCCGCGGTGCGCAAGTACGAGGCCACCGAGCAGTGGATCGAGTGCCCGAACTGCGAGACCGAGGTCCCGACCTCGAACGGCATCCACTGCCCTGAGTGCAACCACGACATGCGCGGCGGCGAGTACGTGCGGGCCGTGCTGCACCTGGTCGACGAGGCCGACGGCCGCATCTACCGCGGCATCGACTCGCTTACCGTCCGCTCAGCCGGCTTCCCCGAGTACCGGGGCATGTCGCTCGAGCGAATCCAGGGCTCCAACCTCTGGGTGAGCTTCCGGCGGTACGACCCGCTACCGGACGAGGGCATCGTGCTTCCGACCGCCAGCGTGGAGATGTTCGAGGCGCAGCGTTCGGTGATCCGCCAGCTCCAGATCGGCAGCCCGCGGTCGGGCGCGCTAGCGGCCGAGCTGGCCGACAATGGATGGCTCGGGAGCCCGCCCCGCGTGACGCTCGACGGCAAAAAGGCCCATCACCTTCCCGACCCCAACGAGGAGCAGTCGGAGGCCGTCGCCCGCGTCATGGGCATGCGGCCGGGCCAGCTCTATCTGATCCAGGGACCGCCCGGCACAGGCAAGACGACCGCCATCGTCGAGTCGATCCGCCGCATCCTCAGCCGCAACCCGAGCGCCTCGATCCTCCTGTCGTCGCACTCCAACGACGCTGTCGACACAGGGCAGGAGCGGCTGCTGGGCTTCTCGCACGTGCGCCAGGCGCGCATCGCCGAGCCCGGCAAGGTGCCGCGCCGCATCCGGCCGACGCTCGTCGAGGGAGACGACCTCGAGCCGTACAACCTGGTGGCCGGCACTTGCAACCGCCTGGCCATCGACTCGCGATTGCGATTCAAGGTGTTCGACTGGCTGATCCTCGACGAGGCCAACAAGGTGCGCGCCAACGAAGCGCTCGCGCTCATGCCGCTGGCCAAGCGCTGGGTGATGATCGGCGACCTCAACCAGCTGCCGCCCGTGATGGAGGAGGCCGCGTCCACCTTCAAGGTCGAGCAGCCGCTCGACGAGGTCGTGCGCGACGACAGCTTCTACGGCTGGATCTGGGACAAGGTGCCGGCGGGGTCGCGCATCATGCTGCCGCGCCAGTACCGCATGCGCGAGCCCATCGGCCGCGTCGTGTCAGACCTCTTCTACGACGGCAAGCTCATCCACGAGGCGCCTCACCCGCGCATGCCGCTGCCCTGGCCGTTCGACCGCGAGCTGGTGTGGGTCGACACCGGCGCTCAGGACGAGTACCGCGACGCGCAGCGCTCTGTCGCCAACGAGTTCGAGGTCGCGCTGTGCAAGGACATCACATCGATCATCCGACGTCGCGTGCGCAAGTCGAAGCTCGCCGTGATCGCGATGTACAACTCGCAGGTCAACCGCCTGCAGTCGGCGCTCAAGGGCATTGTGCCTCCTGACGACATCGAGTCCGTGGATGCGTTCGAGGGCCGCGAGTCGGACGGCGTCATCCTCTCGCTCGTGCGTTCCAACGACCGCGCCGCGATCGGATTCCTCAACGACCCCAACCGCGTGAACGTCGCGATCTCGCGCGCCAAGAAGCTGCTGGTCATCGTCGGTGACTCGAAGACGGTCATCGGCGGCGCGCCAGAGCTCTTTGGCCCGCTGTTCGAGCACGCCAAGGAAGACGGGCTGGTGGCCGGCGTCGGCGCCGTGGTCACCGCATGCCAGCGCGTAGGCATCCGCTCCCAGGTGCAGCGCCTTTCCCGGCCTCACCGCGGCGGGGACAGGCGGGGCAGGCGAAGGCGGCGGCGGCCGCTGGCGGAGGCTGGGGTCAACGGCGACACCGGCGCGCTCCCAGACTCGGAAGCCGCGCTGGAGGCGTCGGCCGGCGAAGCCGGCATGAACGGCTCGGAGCCGGCTTTTGCGCCCGAGCCGGAGGCAGTCTCGCCTCCCCAGTCCGAGGAATAACCCGGGCCCCGGACTGGGCTCGATCTATAAGCTTTGCCGCGATGGCCGACGAATGCGTCTTCTGCCAGATCATCAAGGGCGAGGCCGAGGCAAGCTTCGTCCACCAGGACGACACGATCGTCGCCTTCATGGACATCCAGCCCATCACGCAGGGCCACCTGCTCGTGGTCCCGCGCGATCACTACGTGCTGATGAAGGATGTTCCCGACCAGGTGGCGATGCGCGCGTTTCGCGTCGCGCGCGCGCTGGCCTCCACCTCGGAGGCGACGCTTGCGGCCGGCGGGGTGAACCTTTTCGTAGCCGACGGCGAGGTCGCGTTCCAGGACGTGCCCCACTTCCACATCCACGTCATTCCGCGCTACTCCGGCGACGGATTCGGGCTCACGTTTCCGCAGTCGTACACGACACCGCCGACGCGCGCGCAGCTGCACGCGGTCGCGGCGGCCCTGCACTCGGCCGAGCCTAAGTAGCCGGCTTTTCGCGGCTGGGCGGGTCCTAGACTCAGCTCATGGAAGAGCATGCCGTTGTTCTTGACGTGTCCCGGTATCGACCTGTTCCTGGAAAGCGAGACGACCTGCTCGCGCAGATGAAGACGATCGCCGAGCGGGCCAGCAAGGCGGAGGGATGCTTCGGCGCCCAGGTATGCACCTCGAATGGCGACAGCGACGTCCTGGTCGCGGTGTCGCGGTGGAAATCCGCGCAAGACCTGGACTCGTTCGCGCGTGACGTTGCCACAGCCGCGGCTCGCGACAAGCTCACGGATCTTCTTGGCGGCCGCGCGCAGCACGAGCACCTGACACCGATCTAGACGACGGTCACCTGGACCTCGAAGATCATCGCGAACGCCGGGCACGCCTCACCGGGCGAGCACAGGGGCGTCGCCGTGGCCCTGATGGTCGCGGTTCCCGGGCTGGCCGCCTCGTAGCCCGCGATCGTCACACCGCGCGCCGCCATGATCCCGGTCGGAACGGCCCGCAGGACCGTGTAGTCGTCGACGTTGACGCCGCTCCAGTCGGACATGCCGGGCTTCGCGTGCAGCACCAGCTCGATTCTCTGGCCTGACTTGACGGTCACGG
>VBFW01000114.1 GCA_005880525.1 Chloroflexota bacterium
CGCTGCCCCAGACCGCGCCGAGGCTCGGCACGCTCGGCGCGAACCTCGACACCGCCGGCGACGAGTACATGGAGTTCGTCGCCTTCACGTACCCGTACAACTGCACGGGCCAGCCGGCGATGTCACTGCCGCTGGGCATGGACAGCGCCGGGCTGCCGATCGGCGTGCAGCTCGTGGGGCCGCCACGCGGCGAATCCGTGATCCTCGGACTCGCCGCGCAGCTCGAGCAGGCGCTCCCGTGGAGCGCCCGGCGGCCTACGTCTATCTAAATGTGACTCGGTGCAACCCGTCCTGGCATCACCCGGCGCTGCTTGACGCGCGTCGGCTCGCCCTTCGTGTTGAAGGGCAGCGTCGCCAGGAACGTCGGCTGCCGGCGCGCGTGGGTGACGGCCTCGAAACCTGAGGCCAGCGTGATCAGCTTCGGCTCGCTGAACGCGGTGCCCATGAAGGAGATGCCCACAGGCACACCGAACGTCATGCCCATGGGGACGTTGATGATCGGGTAGCCCACGATTGCCGCGGGCGATGAGCTGCCGAAGATGAAGTGGTCGGCGTTGATCAGGTCGGTCGGGAATGCCGGGCTGTCGGTGGGCGCGACGATGGCGTCGAGATTGTTGTCGGTGAGCAGCTTGTCGATGCCTTCGGTTGCGCCGATGAGCTTGTCGAATGCGATGGCCTGGTCATAGGACATGCCGAGCGGCTGGACGACGCTCGTGCTTGTGATGTCGAACGTCTCCGCCAGGTCGAAGATCTCCTGGGCGAAGAACGGCATCTCCTTTGCGGCGTTGGCGTTGTCGAAGTCGATCGCGGTCTGCAGGGTGCCCCCGGCGAGCGGGACGCCTGTGCGCGTCGCGAAGTACTTCTGCAGGTCGCCCTTGAAGTCGAAGAGCAGCACCGTGAACTCGGCGATGCCGCTGTTGATGTCGGAGATGTGTGGAAAGAAGACGTCGACGAGCGTTGCGCCGGCGTTCGACATGGCCGTCAGCGAGTCCTCGAATACGGCGTCTGCGTGCGGGCTGAATCCCTCGAAGTCCCGGGCGACGCCGATTCGCGCGCCGTTGAGGCCGTGGGGATTTAGGAACGTGGTGTAGTCGGCCGGGATCTTGTCGCGGTTGGCGCTGGTCGCGGGGTCTCGCGAGTCCGGCGTTCGTTGCGCGATCGCGCTGAGCACAGCGGCCGCGTCGGCCACGGTCCGGCAGTGCGGCCCGACCGTGTCCTGGGTGTGGCTGATGGGCACCACGCCGCCGCGGCTCGTGAGCCCGACGGTGGGCTTGATGCCGACTACGCCGTTCATGCTGGCCGGGCAGACGATGCTGCCGTCGGTCTCGCTGCCGATGCTGACCGCGGTGAAGTTCGCGGACGCCGCGGCGCCGCTGCCCGAGCTCGAGCCGCATGCGTTGCGGTCAAGGGCGTACGGGTTATTGCACTGGCCGCCCCTCCCCGACCAGCCGCTCGTGGAGAAGAACGATCGGAAATTCGCCCACTCGCTGAGGGTGGTCTTGCCGAGGATGACGGCACCCGCGGCGCGGAGATTGGCCGCGACCGCGGAGTCGTGAGCCGCGGGCGTGCCGACCAGACCGAGCGAGCCGGCCGCGGTCTGCATCTTGTCGCCGGTGTCGACGTTGTCCTTGAGCAGGACCGGGATTCCGTGCAGCGGGCCTCTGACGTGACCCGCCTTCCTTTCTGCGTCGAGGCTCTGCGCGATAGCCGTCGCGTCGGGATTGCCGCTGGCAGGCTACGTACTACCGATAGCGCTGCCGCTCCCGCCACCGCCCCCGCGCCGAGCTTCAGAACATCGCGACGGCTGAGCTCAGAGTCTGTGATTTCCCCCATTCCGCAGCCTCCTCCTGGCTAATGCACGATCACATGACCACTTCACGCTAGACACGACCGGGGCGCCTGTCAAAGTCCAAACGAGACGTGAAGTGGCGACGGCGACCAACCTTCCGGCCTGGATCGTTAACAGCAGAAGGTGACGTGGCAGTAGGCCCATACTCGCGCCAGTAATTCGGGCTTAAGTCGCGCTCCACCCGCCTGGAGGGCCTGTATGCGCCGCACCTTGGGGGTACTCCGTTTGGCAGCCTTGGCTGTCGCCGGCCTTGTCGCGCTCGGAACACCCCTCCCCGCCCAGGCTGCTGCCTCCGGACCTAACGTCATCGCACCCGTCGGCACCGTCCAGGCGATGCTCGTCACGCCCAAGACCCACGGCAAGTCTGCCGACCACCGGTCGGCGCCATTTCGAGCGAAGGATCCGACAGCGCTGCGGACGGCGAAAGCGCGGGCCCAAGCCCAGCGCTTCCCCCCCGCGCCTTCGACGCCCGTGCCGGCGTCCGCATCCCTCTACAACGGGCTGAACAGCCCCGGCCTGTCGGCCGCCGACCAGGGATATCAGCCGACGCCGCCCGACTCCACCGGCGCGGTCGGCCCCACTCGCTACCTCGAGTTCGTCAACAACCTCGTGGGGGTCTATGACAAGGCCAACCTCAACCAGCTGAGCTCGACCGACCTGGCGACCTTCACGGCCGTGCCGTCGGGCCTGTACACGAGCGACCCGCAGATCCAGTGGGATCCATTGGGCAATCGCTGGTTCTACGGCGCGGTCGCGTTCAACGGGAACTTCACCAACAACTACCTGCTGTTCGGCTGGTCCAAGACGGCCGACCCGAGCGACCTGGCGAACGGGTGGTGCCGATACGCGAGCCCGACCGGCGCGATCATCGCCGACTACCCGAAGCTGGGCCACGACGCGAACTTCGTGACTTTCGGCGACAACCAGTACGACGGAAGCAAGTCGGGGCTTCCGTTTGTCACCGCGGACATCTGGGCGATCTCCAAGCCTGCCGCAAGCGCGACCACGTGCAGCGGGTCCGTGTCAGCCTCTCATTTCGCCGATGCGGCGCATGTGCTGAAGAACTCCGACGGCACGGGGGCCTTCACGCCGGTGCCTGCGAACACCACCGACTCGCTCGCCAACGGCTACATCGTCGCGGCTCACGACGTGTCGGTCACGCCGCAGTCGAAGGTGATGGTGTGGCAGATGACACCGGGCCCCAAGCTGGTGGCCAAAGGCGACATCTCGGTCGGCGCTTCGTACAGCATTCCGGCCGGGGTGCCGCAGCCAGGCGTGCCCTACCTGATCGACAGCCTCGACGGGCGGCTCACGCAGGCGGTCGCTCACAACGACCCGTCCGCCGGCGCCGAGGCCGTGTGGACGCAGCAGACCGTCGCCGGCAGCGGCGGAAGGACCATCGTGCGCTGGTACGAGATCCTGCCGGGCGCGCTGAATATCCGCCAGCAGGGCCAGCTGTCCAGCGCCACCGACTACTACTGGAACGCGGCCATCTCGCCCTCGATCGCGGGCAACGACGCGATGATCGAGTACAACCGCGGCAGTTCGACGCTGCTCTCTTTGATCGGCGCGCAGACACGCACGAGCACTACGCCGCTCGGCCAGATGGACGCAGGCGAGGTGCTGCTCGGATCGAGCAGCGCGCCCGACCAGGAGACCGCGTTCCAGACCAACTGCACGCCCAACCCGTGCCGCTGGGGCGACTACTCCGGCGCCACGCCGGATCCGTCGAACCCAGGCGTCGTCTGGGGCAGCAACCAGGTCGACGGCGGGGCCATATTCGGCTTCGCTCAGTGGTCGACGCAGAACTTTGCGATCACGACCAACGGGCCGCCGCCTTCAGCGCCGGCCGCGCCCACCGGCCTGACCGCCACGGGGATAAGCGCCTCTCAGATCAATCTGAGCTGGAACGGATCCAGCGGCGCGACTTCGTACAAGATTCAGCGCTCGCCTGACGGCAGCACGGGCTGGACGCAGGTCGGCACCAGCTCCAGCACGACGTTCAGCGACACCGGGCTCAGCGCCGCGACCACCTACTTCTATCGCGTGATCGCAAGCAACAGCGTCGGCGACTCACCGCCTTCGAGCACGGCGTCCGCCAGGACCGCGACCCTCATCGGGTACACGCAAGCGCCGCAGGGCAACTGGGTGGGCAGCTACGGCGCCAACGGCTACGCGCTGCTGGGCTGGAACGGGAGCAGTGACCTGGTGTCGCTGACTGGCGTCACCTTGACCCTCGACAACGGCCAGCGGTTTGAGTGGAGCGGCTCCACCACCGCGGTGCAGGCGCTGCAGAGTCCCGACGCCACCACGCGGCACGCGTCCAGCTGGTACGACGCGAGTCAGGTGCGCCTGCACCTGACGTTCTCGAGCGCGTTCAGCGGGACCCTGCACCTGTACGCGCTGGACTGGGACACCACGGGCCGGCGGGAGACCATCACCATCAACGATGGGTCCGGCCCGCAGTCGGCGAACATCACTACCGACTTCTCGGGCGGCGCATGGGTCAATGCTCCGATCAACGTCGGCGCCGGCGGCACCGTCACGATCTCCGCCACGCAGACCGCCGGCCTGAACGCGGTCATCTCGGGCATCTTCCTGGGCGGCGGACCGCCGGCGCCCGCGGCGCCGACGGGCGTGACCGCGACGTCGGTCAGCGCCTCGCAGATCGGCGTCAGCTGGACTGCAGTCGCCAACGCGACCTCATACAAGATCCAGCGCTCGCCCGACGGCAGCACGGGATGGACGCAGGTTGGCACCAGCACCACCACGTCGTTCACCGACTCGGGTCTCAGCCCGGCAACGACCTACTTCTATCGCGTCATCGCCAGCAACAACGCTGGTGACTCGGCGCCTTCGGCCACCGCGTCCGCCACCACCGCCAACCTGCTGCCCTACGCGCAGGCGCCGCAAGGCAACTGGGTGGGCAGCTATGGAGCTAGCGGCTATGCGCTGCTGGGCTGGAACGGAAACAGCGACCTGGTCTCGCTGCCGGGTGCCACACTGACCGTCGACAACGGAACCGACTTCCTGTGGGGCACAACGGGCCTGGCGCAGGCGCTGCAGAGTCCTGACACGAGCACCCGCCGCGCATGCGCAATCTATGACGCGAGCCAGGTGCGCCTGCACCTGACCTTCCCAGCCGCATACAGCGGCAACCTCCACATCTACTTGCTGGACTGGGACAGCACCGCGCGGCGCGAGACCGTGACCATCAACGACGGCTCAGGTCCTCGCAGCGCCAACATCACCACCGACTTCTCTCAAGGGGCGTGGGTCAACCTGGCGATCAGCGTCGGCGCCGGCGGCACGGTGAGCATCGCGGTCACGCAGACCGCTGGCGCCAACGCCGTGATCTCGGGCATCTTCCTCGGCGACGGGCCTCCTGCCCCGGCCGCGCCGGCAGGCGTCAGCGCCAGCCCGGTCAGCGCCTCCCAGATCGGCGTTTCGTGGACAGCCTCCAGCGGCGCCACGTCGTACAAGATCCAGCGCTCGCCCGACGGCAGCACCGGCTGGGCTCAGGTGGGCACGACCACCACGACATCGTTCACCGACACGGGGTTGAGCCCCGCGACCACCTACTTCTATCGAGTGGTCGCCGGCAACAACAACGGCGACTCGCCGCCATCGAGCTCGGTCTCAGCCACCACCGCGAGCCTGCTTCCGTACAGCCAGGCGCCGCAAGGCAACTGGGTGGGCACCTACGGAGCGAGCGGCTACGCGCTGCTGGGCTGGAACGGAAACAGCAACCTGGTGTCTCTGCCCAACGCCACGCTGACCGTCGACAGCGGCGCCGACTTCCTGTGGGGCGGGACCTCAGCGATTCAGGCGCTGGAGAGCCCCGACACGGCGATCCGCCGGGCGTGCACGATCTACGACGCCAACCAGGTGCGGCTGCACCTCACGTTCTCGACGGCGTTCAGCGGCGCCATCCACCTGTACGCGCTCGACTGGGACGGTCTCGGCAGGCGCGAGAGCATCACCATCAACGACGGCTCCGGTCCCCAGACCGCCAACATCACGACCGATTTCACGCAGGGTGCGTGGGTCAGCGCGAACATCAACGTCGCGGCCGGCGGCACCGTCAATGTCACGGTGACCAACACAGCCGGGACCGCCAACGCGGTGCTTTCGGGAATCTTCCTGGGCTAGAGGAGCGACGCGTACAGGTCGGCCGTAGTCTTCGCGATCGCGGGCCAGCCGAAGTGCGTGAGGACCCGCTTGCGGCCGGCCTCCCCCATCGCCCTGGCGCGGCCCGGGTCGTCGAGCAACTGACTGACCTTCTCCGCAAGGACCGCCGCGAAATCGGCGGGGCGGCCTGCGTCGTATTCGACCAGGAAGCCGGTTTCACCCTCGACGACGATCTCGGGGATGCCCCCAACTCTTGAGGCGACCACCGCCGTCTCACACGCCATCGCCTCCAGGATCACGAGCCCAAATGGCTCATAGATGGACGGGCATACGAAGACTGTCGCGCTCGAGTGAAGGGCGATGAGGTCCTCGCGCGAGATGTAGTGGTCGATCCAGACCAGGCTGCGGCCCTCGGCGCGGACGCGAGCCGCGAGCGCG
>VBFW01000042.1 GCA_005880525.1 Chloroflexota bacterium
AGCATCTGCGTGTAGGTCAGCCGGCCCACGCCGCGCGCCACCTGGTTGTCGCACAGCCCCTCCAGGAACGAAGCCGCGCCCGATCCGCGCACCTCGATCTTGGCGAACGACGTGAAGTCGAACAGGCCGGCGGATTCGCGGCATCCGCGATGCTCGGCCTCGATGGCCGGCGACCACAGCCGCCCGGCCCAACCGCGAGGCCGCATCGATTCGTCCCCCCGCGCCGCATTGGGCTCGAACCAGTTGACGCGCTCCCATCCCGACTTCTCGCCGAAAGCCGCACCAAGCTCGCGCAGCCGCGGATATGCCGGCGATGTGCGCAGCGGGCGGCCGGCGCTGCGCTCGTGGCCTGGGTACTTCACGTCGTAGTAGGTCGAGTACACCTCGACGGTGCGCGCCAGTGTGTAGTCGCGGCTCATGTAGTGGCGGCCGAAGCGTCGCGAGTCCATCTCCCAGGCGTCGATCTCCGGCCGGCCATTGACGATCCACTCGGCGACCAGCCGGCCCATGCCGCCGGCTCCCGCGAGCCCGTGCGCGCAGAAGCCGGCCGCGACCCAGAAGCCGCGCACCTCCGACGGCCCGAGGATGAACTCGCCGTCGGGCGTGAACGCCTCGGGCCCGTTGACCAGGCGCACGACCTCCGCGTCCTTCAACGAAGGCACGCGCTCGATCGCGTTCTGCATCAACGGGTCGAAGCGGTCCCAGTCCTCGGTCAGCAGCCGCCCGTTGAAGTCGGCGGGGATGCCGTCGAGGCCCCACGGCGCGGGGTCGCGCTCGTAGCCGCCCATCACCAGGCCCCCCGACTCGGGCCGGAAGTAGACCAGCAGCGAAGGGTCGCGCATCGTCGGCATGTCGAGCCGCAACCCCGATGGCTTGGTGATCAGGTACTCGTGGGCCATCGGGATGATCGGCACCACCACTCCCGCCAGACGCCCGATCTCGGGCGCGAACATTCCGCCCGCGTTGACGACCAGCTCCGTTTCGATCGCTCCCTTGTCGGTGATGACGCGGCGGACCCCACCATCCACGACCTCGATCGACGTGACGCGCGTGTCCTCGCAGATCTCCGCGCCGCGCCGGCGCGCACCCTCGACCAGCGCGAACGTCAGCTGGCTCGGGTCGATGTAGCCGTCCGTCGGCAGGTACGCGGCGCCGAGCACCCCGTCGGTGGACATCGGTGGAAAGAGGCGCTGCGCCTCTTCGGCCGAGATGAGCTCGAGCGGCAGGCCGAACGTCTTCGCCCAGCCGGCCTGCCGCGCCAGCTCCTCCATGCGCTCAGGGCTCGACGCCAGGCGCAGCGACCCCACCTCGTGCCAGCCAGTCTCGAGCCCGGCCTCGTCGCGCAGACTTCGATACAGGTCGACCGAGTTCATCATCATCCGCGTCAGGCTCAGCGATCCGCGCAGCTGACCGACGAGACCGGCCGAGTGAAACGTCGAGCCGGATGTGACGCGTGCGCGCTCGACGAGGACAGCGTCCGTCCAGCCGAGGCGCGCAAGCCAGTAGAGGATCGACGCGCCGCCGACACCTCCGCCGATGACGACGGCGCGCGCGCGATTCCTCAAACGGCGTTTATGCCGGGGCTTCGACGGGTTGGACTATCGGAGTCTCGGGCGCCTTGCGCTGGGCGACGGCCCAATAGACGAGCCCAACCAGGATGATCACGCCAAGCGTGAACTCGTAGACCGGAATGTTGCTGAGGAAGTCTGGGACCGTGATCTTGGGCAGGGCGCTGAGCGGCGGGTTCTGGCCGCCGACCGTGGCGTCCCTCGGCCACAGGAAGTTGATCTCCATCGCGACGCCCCAGACAAGGCCGAGGATGTTGACGATCGTGCCCCACTGGCCGAGACGGAATGGAGCCGCGTCCTTCGGCCATCCGCGCAGTCGCGCCAGAAGGATTGCGATGTTGCCGAGGATGTACGAGAGGTAGATCATCCCGGTCGCGCCGATGGCGATTGTCGCGGCGCCGGCGTAGTAGACGAGCGGCAGCCCCGCGAGCACCCCGATGACGATGCAGGTGCCGATCGGCGTGTGCAGGCCCGGGCTCACCCGGTTGAAGTACTTGCCGAAGGGAAGCTTGCCGTCGCGCGCCATGCCGAAGGCGAGCCGGATCGTAGACGTCTGGATGGCGAGGCAGCACACGTAGATGGCCGCCACGACGACCAGGAGGTAGAGGTTAGCCGCCCAGCCGGGGAAGTTCGACTCGATGATGGTGATCAGGGGGAACGGGTTCTTGCCGGCCGCCGTGTCCGACACGAACTTGCCCATGTCGCCCGGGATGGCGATGATCACGGCGAACAGGAAGATCGTGCCGATGATGGCGGCCCCGATGATCGATGCGATGACTGCTCGTGGGGCCTCACGGCGCGGGTTCTTGGTCTCCTCGGCGAGCGTGCTCGCGGTGTCGAAGCCGTAGATCACGAACAGCGACATGAACATTGCGGCCAGGAAGACGCCGCCCTGGTTGCTAGTCCCGAGGTAGCTGAAGTCAGTGAACACCGACACGTTCTGGTGGCTGTAGAAGATCACGAGGATCACCGCGAACACCACCATGCCGAGGATCTCGAACACGACGCCTGTGTTGTTGACGATCGCGACCAGGCGCACGCCGAAGATGCTCAGCAGCGTCGTGCTCAACAGCACAAGGGCTGCCACGTTGCGCTCCGTGTCGGGGTCCGTCCCGATGGTCAGGTTGAACAGGTTGTTGAGAAGCGGGATGAGCACCAGTGGCACCGTCGCGACAACGGCGGCCACGGTTAGCACGCCCGCAAAGAGATAGATCCAGCCTGTGAACCACGCGTACGTCCGGTTGGACAGGTACTTGGTCCACTGGTAGACGGAGCCCGCCACCGGGAAGTGCGAGCTGACCTCGGCGAAGTTGAGACCGATGATCAGCTGCCCGATGACGACGATCGGCCAGCTCCAGAAGAAGGCCGGCCCGGCCAGGGAGATGCCGAGGATGAACAGAGTGAAGATGCCCGTCGAGGGCGAGATGTATGAGAACGCGACGGCAAAGCTCGAATAGACGCCGAGGACGCGCCTCAGCTCCTGCTTGTAGCCGAATTTCGCCAGGTCGGCAACGTCAACCTGCTCGGCGTGCTCTGTGGCACTCAATTGGCACCCCTCCCCGGCGTCCCGCCGCCGAAACATCTATTACAAATTGGGCCCGAACCTATCACCGGTTCGAGTTTCCGTCAACCAGGGCTGCCTGAGCTGGCGTCCCCACCCGGCGCGGCTTGGCCGCGCCGACCTCCCCGCATGCGGGGAGGGACCCTGCCTGACCTGGCGTCCCCACCTGACTCCCCGCATGGCGGGGAGGGACCCACTAGGGGCCCAGTAGATATCCCAGCCGGCGCGGCATATGCGCGACCGCTGACGCCAGCGGGTTCGGACGCTCGCCTCGCTCCTCGGCCGTGTCGAACGAGATGATGGCGCGGCGCACCACCGCGGCCCCCATCGACCGCAGTGGTTCCGGCGGGAACAGCCGCGGCTTCGGATTGACCATTGGCAGGTGGACAAGGTCGGAGTCCGTTTCCGAGGCCAGGTCGGCCAGGACTCGGCCCGCCAGGTGAGATGGCGCGACGCCGTTGCCCGTGTAGCCCAGGGCGAAGTGCACGTTGCCCGGAGGCAGCGTCCCGAACACCGGCAGGTGGGTGGGCGAGACGTCGATCGGCCCGCCCCACCCGTCGACGATCGGCACCTCGGACCAGCTCGGGAAGAACAAACGAAAGCCTTCTTCTCCAGCTTCTCCGGCGCCGGCTCGGTGAGCACTATGTAGCTGCTCCAGGCCGCCACGCGGCGGCCGATGCGCGGCCACGACGTCGCCCACGCGTTGACGGCGAGGACGGCGTGCTTCGCGCGCACCGATCCGCGCTCGGTCACCGCGGTTGGACCGCCGTCGAGGCGCGTGACTGTGGTGCCCTCGTGGATGGTGACGCCGCGCTCGAGCACCACGCGGCGCAGGCCCCGCGCGAGGAGGGCGGGTTGCACCGACGCGCCGTCGCGCATGAACGCGCCGCTGCGAAAGGCGGGCGATGAGCATCGCTCGCGCACCTGCTCACGCGTCAACGACTGCATCTCGTCCGGGGCGCCGGCCTCGGCCGCTGCGTGCACCATCTCTTCGCACACGAGCTCGTGGCGCGGGCCGGTGGCGGCGAAGATGTAGCCGGCGCGCCGGAACCAGGCATCGACGCCATGCCTGGAGCAGAACTCCTCTATGCCGCTGATGCTTCTGGAGATCTCGCGTGAGGCCTTCACAGCAGCTTCGGTGCCGTACAGCTTGACCAGGCCGTCGAGCTCGTCCCACCACCCGCTCGCGAAGCCCCCGTTGCGGCCGCTAGGGCCACCGCCGCAGATGTCCTGCTCGAGCACGGTGATGCCGAGGTGCGGGTTTCGCTCCGTGAGCCAGTACGCGGTCCAGAGTCCCGTGAATCCACCGCCGACGATGACGACGTCGGTGGTCCTGTCCCCCGACAGCGGAGGACATGGCGCCGCGCTTTCAGCGGCCAGCGCCTCACGAAGCCACCAGCTGCGCTGCGCGCCAGGCGTCAGCGCCGCGCCCGTCAGCTTGAGCGGATCAGCCGTGGGTGGTTACTCGCGCAGGTCGCGCGCCATCTCGGCAAAGTTGTCGACGTACCTCTGCACGTCGTCCACTGAGTGCTGGACCGACAATGTCCAGTTCTCCTCCGCGCCCGGCGCCATCAGGACGCCGCGGTTGCCCTGGTAAAGCCAGCTGAGGTACGCGAAGTTCTTGTCGATCTCGAGGTAGTCGCGATAGTTGCGAACGCGCTGCCTGCGGTACGTGACGGAGCCGCGCGCGGCGAGGGTCGTGACATGAAAGGGCAGGGCGTGCTCCGAGATCACCGAGTCGAGACCGCCTTGCAGCGTCTCCGCGAGCGCGTCGAAGTGCGCGTAAGCGGAGGGCGTGAGGATTTCCAGCAGCGTGGTGCGCGATGCGGCCATCGTCAACGGGTTGCCGTTGAATGTGCCCATCTGCGCCACTCGCTTCTGCTCGATCACGGCCATGACGTCTGCGCGGCCACCGACAGCGCCGCACGGCAGTCCGCCGCCTATCGCCTTGGCGAGCGCAACCAGGTCCGGCGTCACCCCGAATCGCTCGCTGGCGCCGCCCGGCGCGATCGTGACGCCGGTCTTGACCTCGTCGAAGATCAGCAGCGCGCCGTGCTTGTGGGCGAGCGCGCGCAGCGCCCCCAGGTAGCCCTCGTCGGGAAGCACGATGCCCACGTTCATCATCGCGGGCTCGACGATGACCGCCGCCACCTCGCCGCGATGCTTCTCGAAAGCCTTCTCCGTCGCCGGCAGGTCGTTGAACGGGACGACCGTCGTGAGCTCGACGACGGCGCGCGGTATGCCTTCGCTCTGCGGGAACGACGCGGGCGCGTCCGCGGGTCCCATCTGGTCCGGGGGCGGCTCGACCGACACCATCAGCGCGTCGTGATGGCCGTGGTAGCTGGCTTCGATCTTCAGGATCCGCTCCCGTCCCGTGAACCCGCGCGCGATGCGAACCGCGTCAAGAGTCGACTCGGTGCCGGAGTTGGTGAAGCGCCACTGCGGCTGCTTGAATCGGCGCGCCAGCTCGCGCGCCACCACCACACCGTCCTCCACGGGCTGCGCGAAATGCGAGCCGCGATTTATCTGCTTGGTGACCGCGTCGGCGATCTTCGGGTGGGCGTGGCCGACCAGCATGACGCCGAAGCCGTTGTGGAAGTCGATGTACTCGTTGCCGTCGACGTCCCAAATGCGACTGCCCTTACCGTGATCCGCAAACACCGGCTGCGGCGCCGCGTCCTGGAACGATGAGGGCACGCCTCGGGGCAGCACCTCGCGCGCTTGGTTCCACAGCTCATGCGAGCGTGGGCGGGCGTTTCGGAAGCGCTCCTCCTCACGCTTGATGAGCTCAGTGACTCTGACCTTGGAGACCTCCTGCGCTGTCGGAGCAGCCATTCGCCTCTACCTCTCTCAATTCGGCCCGAACTTGACAGGGTTGGTCGCCGGCCCTCTAATTGTCGCGATTTAACCGGGCATTCACATTTGGGGGTGGTGCATGGCAGAGGCTCAAGCAGTAGCCGAGCTTGTCGCTGAGAAACGCAAGCTCAAGAAGTCCCTGTTCCGGTTCGACATGATCTTCTTTACCGTCTGCGCGATCGTTGCCCTGGACACGATCGGGCAATCTTCCTCGTACGGTGCCCAGGCGATCCTGTGGCTGATCGTCTCGGCCGTCACCTTCCTCATCCCTTACGGACTCATCACCGCCGAGCTTGGCGCTGCATTTCCAACCGAAGGAGCCACCTACGACTGGGTGCGCCTCGCTTACGGTCACTTCGCCGGCGCAGTCGTAGGCGTCCTCTACTGGTTGAGCAACCCGATCTGGCTGGGCGGCACGCTGGCCGCCACCACAATCGCCGCGCTCGACGCACTGTGGGGCAGCTCGCTGGGCGGTAACCAGTTCTGGGAGACAGTGATCGGCTTCTTCTTCATCTGGGGCGCGGTGACGATGAACATCCTGTCCCTGCGCTACATGAAGTGGGTGCCCAACCTGGGCGCCATCATCCGGCTCGCGCTGCTCGCGTTCTTCGCTCTGCTGGTCATCGTTTCGGGTACGCAGCATGGGTTCCACGGCACGCTGGCCGGTTTCCTGCCGACCGACACGACAGTGCTGATCGGTGTGATCGGCGTGATCGTGTTCCAGTGGATCGGATTCGAGCTCCAGACCAACGCCAGCGAGGAGATGGACAACCCGCAGAGGGACATCCCGCGCGCGGTCTACGCCTCCGGTGTCATCTCGTTCCTCGGCTACGCGATTCCGATCGTCGGAGTGGTCTTGATCCTGTCTTCCGACGAGCTGAGCAACGTGTCGGGGTTCGTAGCGGCTTACCAGTTCGCATCGAGCAGCGTGCTAGGAGGCGCGGCGCCGTTCTTCAACCACCTGGCCGCGCTGGCATTCGTGTTCGTGCTGCTGTCCAGCGGCACCACCTGGCTGATGGGCTCGGACAGGCTGATGGCCATCGGCGCGCTCGCCGGCTCTGGTCCCAAGCAGCTGGGCTACTTCTCGGAACGGTTCGGCACGCCGATCGTGGTGAACGTCCTTTCAGGCGTGATCGCGACGGTCTTCATGTTCATCACGTTCTTCGTCACCGGCGGTGGCCTCCACGGCTACTTCGCAGCCGTGCTGGGGCTGGTGATCTCCACGACCACCTTCTCCTACATCCTGATCTTCCCCTCGCTGCTCACGTTGCGGCGCAAGTACCCGAACATCCGGCGCCCCTTCGTGGTCCCTGGCGGGAATGCGGGCGCGTGGATCTGCGTCATCCTCACTATGTTCTGGGTCGTGGCGGCGACCGTGTTCTCGCTGTGGCCCGGGCTGTTCACCTCGACCTGGCTCGACGACTACTCGGGCGTCAGCCGATCGACGTTCGAGATCTACACGTTTGTGACCGTTGCCGTGCTGATCGGTCTGGCAGTCGTCTTTTGGGCGGTTGGCCGCGGCCATGCCGTCCACACGCAGCCCACGCAAGCGCCGGGAGGTATGGCGCCGGCTCCTGCCACCGGCATCTAGCAGTCAGTCAGGCTTCGTAGACGAGGCGGCCGCCCACAGCGGTCGCCTCGACCTTTATCTGTACGATCTCGTCCGGCTGGGCACTGCTGATGTCGCGGTCCAGCATTGCGATGTCGGCGAGCATTCCTTCGCGCAGGGCGCCCTTGATGGTCTCGGCGTGCTCGGCGTGGGCGGCGCCTGAGGTCCAGCCGGCCACCGCCTCCTCGAGACTCAAAGTCTTCGTGGCTTCAAAGAGGCTGGCGAACGGGTCCAGCGGCACCACCGGCCAGTCGGTGCCGAAGGCCAGGCGTCCGCCTGATTCAAGGATCTTCTTCCACGGCCACCCGCGGCTCGCGCGAGCGGGTCCGAGATGCCGGTGCCATACCTCCGTCATCGGCGGCGCCGCGTGCTGCGGCTGCATGCTCGCGATGATGTCGAGCTGGGCAAAGCGGCCGACATCGGCGGGGTCGGGACACTCGATGTGCTCGACGCGATGCCTTCCGCCGCTCGCGGTGGCCTGGAATGCGTCGAGCGCCTGCCGGATCGCCGCGTCGCCGATTGCGTGCACCTGCACCTGCCATCCGCGCTCGCTCGCGATGAGCGCATGCCGCGCCAGCTTGTCGCCGGGCCACAGTGGGGCTCCGCGATCATCAGCGTCGCCTTCATACGGATCGAGCATCGACGCGGTCTTCGACTCGACGACTCCGTCGGCGAAGGCTTTGACGATCCCGCTCTTGATCCATATGTCGCTCGCACGCGCGCGCGCGA
>VBFW01000043.1 GCA_005880525.1 Chloroflexota bacterium
CCTGTCGCGGATGGAGGGCGTGCTCGATCGCCGGCGTGAGGAGCACCAGGTGCGCAACGTGCTGGGCAACTACATCCGATTCGCCACTGGCATGCAGCGCGTGAGGCGGCTAGGAACTGTGGCGCTGGAAAAGCGATTCCACCTCCAGCTGGACGGCGTCGAGATCGTGGGCAAGATCGACCGCGTCAACGACGTGGGCGACGGCCAGGTCGAGGTCGTCGACTACAAGACCGGCGCCGGCAAGAGCATGCGCTGGGCGTACGAGTCCTACTTCGGGCCCGAGCTGTACGACGTGCAGCTCGCCCTCTACTACATGGCGTGCCGCTTCGGCTTCGACGACGAGGGCAACCCGCTTGGATTCAAACCGCGGTTCCTGTCGCTCTGGTACCCGAAGGAATGGGTGTGGGGCTCGATCCGCGAGGTCATCTTCAGCGTGGGCCAGTCCGCCGGCTTGAAGGAGTACCGCGAGCGACTACTCAGCGATGAGGATCTCGAGCGCAGCCGCTCGACGGTCATGGCCGCGATCGCGGGCATCCAGGCGGGCCGGTTCGAGCCGGCGCCGCGCGACCTGGCGGGGACGTGCGTGAGCCGGTACTCCAACTGTCCGCACTCGACCATCTGTCCATACGGAGGGCAGCCGCCCGAGTGAGCGTACGTGTCACCTCGTTGAGCGCCGAGCAGGCGGCGGCCGCGCACGCCGGCCCGGACGGCGCGTTCCTCATCGCCGCCGGCCCCGGCACAGGCAAGACCTACACCGCGACCGAGCGATTCTGCTGGCTCGTCGAGCAGGGCGTGCCGCCCGACCGGATCCTGGCGGTCACCTTCAACGACCGCGCGGCAGATGAGCTGCGCGAGCGCATCACAGCCGAGCTGGCGCGACGGCGACCCGAGCTCGGCGCGCAGGTGATGGACGGCGCATGGATCGGCACGTTCCACGGCACGTGCGCGCGGCTGCTCCAGGAGTTCGCCTACCTGGTCGGCGCGCCGCGCGAGCTTCGCGTGCTCGACGACGCGGGCCAGCGGCTCTTCGAGAAGGCGCTCATCACGAAGCTCAGCAGCGGCGCCGCGGCTCCGCTCGACCCTGACTCGTTCGAGGCGCTGGGCGTCGAGGAGCTGGACGAGCTGCTCCGGCAGGGGCTTCGGTTCGTCCTGAAGCTGAAGGGTCGCGGCATCAGGCCCGACCAGTTCCACAAGCGCGCGCACGAGCTGCACCAGCATCACTGGCCCGCGGAGGCGGAAGGCAGCGGCGAGCAGCGGGCAGGCAATCCCAACCTCCCCGCTCGCGCGGAGTACGAGGCAATCGACGTGCTCCACCTCATCTACCGCACGTACGAGGAGTCGCTGGCCGAGGCCGGGCTGCGCGACTTCGACGACCTGATCCTGGCCGTCATCGACGCGCTCGAGCGCGTGCCCGAGTTTCGCACTCGCTGTCGCGAACGATTCCGCTATCTGCTCGTGGACGAGTTCCAGGACACCAACCGCATCCAGCTCGACCTCATCCGCCTGCTGTCCGCTGACGGCTTCGGCAACGTTTCGGTGGTCGGGGACGCGAAGCAGTCGATCTACGGCTGGCGCGACGCCGAGATCGAGAACATCCGCAGCCGCTTCGGCGGCCGCCGCCTGCCGCTCACCCACAACCGGCGGTCGTACCAGGAGATCCTCGACTGCGCCACGGACTTCATCCGCCGCGACCCCGACTTCGAGGCCGAGCCCGAGCTGGTGGCGACGCGAGGCTCCGGCGGCAGGTCGGTGACTGTGCTGATGGCGCCCGACTCTCGCACTGAAGCGCGATCGGTCGCGGAGTCGATTCGCCGCCTCCACCGATCGGGCAGGAAGCTCTCAGACATCGCGATCCTCTCGCACTCGGTGCGTATGCTCCCGCGCGAGTTCGAGGACGAGCTTCGCCGCCAGGGAATTCCTTACCTCACCAGCGGAGGCTCGGGCTTCTTCGACCGGCAAGAGATAAAGGACGTGCTCGGCCTGCTTCGCATGACGGAGAACCCGATGGACGACGGCGCGCTGGTGCGGGTGCTGCAGGGACCGATCGTCAGGCTCGACGATCGCGCGCTGTACAGGCTGGCGTCGCGGCGCTTCGAGCGCCGGGGCATGCGGCTTCGCGATTGCTTCGAGGAATCGCGGCGCGAGGGCTTCCCGGAGATGCCGCCGCGCGTCGCCGAGCAGGCCTCCGCGCTCATTGCGATCACCGACCGGCTCGGAGGAATGCGTGACGCGTTGACGGTGGCCGACATTCTGAACCGGCTGCTCGAGGAGTCCGGCTACCTGCGCTGGGCGGAGCTGCGCGCGCAGCGCGACGGCAGCCCCCGCGCGCTGCTCAACCTTCGCAAGGTCTTCCAGCTGGCGGCTTTCTTCGAGCGCGACCTCGTTCTCGCCGGCATCGGCGATTTCGTGAGGCACCTGGACCAGGTCATCGACGCCGACCTGCCGGTGGGCGAAGCGCTGGAGCGAATCGCCACAGCGGACGCCGTGTCGCTGCTCACCATCCACTCGGCCAAGGGCCTGGAGTTCCCTGTCGTCTTCCTGGTCAACCTCCGTCCGCCGCGCCCGCGCGACACCGAGCGGCTGTTTTTCGACCCTGACGGTCTCGGCTTTGTGATGAAGAGCTGGCGCGGAGAGAAGCACCCTCGTTACGTCGCTACGTCGCCTGGCGCACGCGCGGTCGCGCTGGCGACCGGCGAGCGCCGCCGCGTGGTGTACGTCGGGCTCACGCGGGCCAAGGACGAGCTGTACATCACCGCCACGCGCGAGGAGCAGACGTCAGCGGAGGTCGAAGTCGGCGACCACGACCATTTCGCCGAGATATTGAGCTGGGCGCTGATTCACACCGAGGAGGCCACTGTGGTCGAGGCCGAGCAGCTGGAGCTGCCGGCCATCGAGCCCACAGGGGAAGGTCGGAACGGCGCGGCGGCGGTTGTCGCGGAGGTGCTGGACAGCTATGAGCTGGTGCGCCCGCGGCCCGAAGACTCCAAACCTCGCGCGGCGCCGGAGCTCGAGCTGAGCTTCTCCGACCTGCACGACTTCGAGCTCTGCCCGGTGCGCTATCGATTCCGCCGAGTGTGGGGAGTGCCTGCGCCGCCTGACGAGCTTCTGAACCGAGCGGCTCGCGACTCGCGTTCGAGTGCGCTTGGCGCCGCGGTGCACGCAGCCCTGGCTGCATGGCATGCAGCCGGTCCAGACGCGGACCTGCACTCGCTGTACGTCGGGCCGGAGGCAGGCGTACCGATGCTGGAGCGGTATGCCGCCCATCCGCTGGCCGGCGCGCGGACGCTCGGTGTCGAGGTCGAGTTCAACCTCCGGCTCGCCGGCGCGCGCATGCGAGGACTGGTCGACCGGGTGTGCGAGGTGGACGGCCGCACGGTCCTGATCGACTACAAGACCAACGCATCACTGGACGCCAAGCTGCGCGACGCGTACTCGCTGCAGCTGCGGCTGTACCGGCTGGCGGCCGGCCGCGGGCTGCTGCCCGGCGGCACGTCTCCCGACCTGGTGCTCTTCGACATGCGGCGCGGCGACGCGATCACCGTTACGCCCGACGACGCGGCGGTGGAGGAGCGGGTCGCCGCGGCTGTGAGGAAGATCGCCGCCCGCGACTTCGCGCTCGGGCCCGAGCACGCGGAGCGGCCCTGCGTCCTGTGCGCCTACCGGCCGATCTGCAAGGATCGGCGTTGACCGATGAGCCGCCCGGCGAGCGCTATTTCGACCGGCGGCAGATCAGGGAAGCGATCGCCTTCGCGGAAGCCGGCGGCATCGCCGTGCATCGCAACTTCGACTACTACCACGGCTCGACCATCAGAGGCATGCGCAGGGAGCGGCCGTTCCTGCATGTCATCGGGCTCCGGCCGCGCCTCGAGGAATGGGGCCGCAAATACGGCCTCCGGCCGGAGTGGATTCAGCCCGAGAAGCGGCGCCGCGTCGCCCACTACGACGTCTTCGGCGCCTTCGCCCAGGAGCTCATCGAACGCCTCGCGCCTCCGGCTTGACCCTGACATGACGCATTGCGTTATGATGCATTGCGTCAACAAGAGCAATCCTAAGGAGAGGAATCGATGAGCACGGATATCAAGGACATCACCGACACGGTGGAAGAGGTCGCTTTCGGCGCTGCCGAGACGGCGGCAGAGGTGGCCAGCCACCCGATCGGATCGGTGCGCCGGCAGGTGAAGAGCCTCGAGCGCAAGGGCACGCCCACGGCTCGCAAGCTGAACCGCCGGGTGAACGCGCGGATCGACGCGGCCACCGAACCCGCGAGGGACGCCTTCAAGATGATCAGCAAGACCGCGGCGAGGGTCGCGGACGAGCTGGTGCCGGAGAAGGTGATGCTGCGCAGCCTGCGCCAGATCAAGTCCCAGGCCAAGCGGCCGGACGCGATCGGCAAGATG
>VBFW01000044.1 GCA_005880525.1 Chloroflexota bacterium
TCTTCTCCGTGTGGCAGAAGATGACGCGCGACCAGAAAGACTTCACTGAGATCTACGACCTGTCAGCGATCAGGGTCCTCGTAGACAGCGTGCGCGACTGCTACGGCGTGCTCGGTGTTGTGCATTCGCTCTGGAAGCCGGTGCCAGGGCGATTCAAGGACTACGTGGCGATGCCGAAGTCGAACGGCTACCAGTCGCTGCACACGACGGTGATCGCTCACACCGGCGAGCCGATCGAGATCCAGATCCGCACGCAGGAGATGCACCGCGTCGCCGAGTTCGGCGTCGCAGCGCACTGGACGTACAAGGAGGGCGGCAAAGCCGCGAGCTTCGACCAGAAGCTGTCGTGGCTGCGCAGCCTGCTCGAGTGGCAGACGGAGGTGGGAGACGCCGAGTCATTCGTCGACACGGTGAAGATCGATCTCTTCCAGGACGAGGTCTACGTCTTCACGCCCAAGGGCGACGTGCTCAACCTTCCGGCGGGCTCGACGCCGGTGGATTTCGCGTACCGCATCCACACCGAGGTCGGTCACCGATGTGTCGGCGCCAAGGTCAACGGCCGCATGGTGCCGCTCGACTACGAGCTCAACAACGGCGAGATCG
This sequence comes from Chloroflexota bacterium, assembly GCA_005880525.1. Classification (GTDB taxonomy): domain Bacteria; phylum Chloroflexota; class Dormibacteria; order Dormibacterales; family Dormibacteraceae; genus CF-118. The sequence goes on from VBFW01000044.1 coordinate 604, forward strand.
TCGAAATCGTGACCACCAAGGCTCCGCACGGACCGAGCCGTGACTGGCTGGGCTTCGTCAAGAGCGCGTCCGCCAAGGAGCGCATCAGGAAGTGGTTCAAGAGTCAGCGGCGCGACGAGAACGTCGCGAAGGGCCGCGACCTGCTCGACAAAGAGCTGCACCGCATGCATCGCGTGGAGCTCGCCGAGCTGCCTGAGAACAAGCTTGCAGAGATCGCTGGGGTGCACAAGTTCGCCACCGCCGACGACTTCCTCGCCGCAATCGGCTACGGCGATCTGTCCCCGCACTCGGTCGTGATGCGCATGGCCATCAGCTCCGGCGGCGCCGGCACCGACCTGCGATCGATCCCGCTCATACCCAGCGTGCAGCCGATTCCGCGGGTGCTGGTGCGCGGAGTGACCGGCCTGCTTACCAAGATCGCGCCGTGCTGCCAGCCGGTCCCAGGCGATCCGATCGTGGGCTACACGACCCGCGGCCGCGGAGTCACTGTGCACCGCGCCGACTGCATGAACGCGATCAACGCGCAGGACCAGGCTCGCGTGGTGCCAGTTGATTGGGACGTTGGCGCAAACCACCTCTACCCGGTGGCCATCAAGATCCAGGCGTACGACCGTCAGGGCCTGATGCGTGACATCGCCACCGTCATCGCCGAGAACCACGTGAACATGTCATCGCTGGAGGTGAAGGTGCACGAGGACAAGACCGCTGTCGTGTCCGCGACCGTGGAGATCGACTCGCTGGCGCAGCTCTCGCGCCTGATGGAGAAGATCGAGGGCGTACGCGACGTGCACACGGTTGGCCGCGAAGCGTCTTGACCAGGAAGAAGCACGAGCTTCACGTCAACGCCTCGCCCGACGTGGTGTGGCAGGAGATCACGAAGCAGGGAAGGAACGACTGGTATTTCCTGCTGGACGTCGATGGCACCTTTGCCACCGGCGAGCGCGTGGTCTGGAAGGCCGGCGGCGAGTTTGCTGAGGAGGCGGACGTCGTGGAGGCAGATCCGCCGCGGCGGCTCGAGCTGCGCACCAGGCTCCTGTTCGCCCCCAACCTGGCCGCGCTGCCGCCGCACCTGCTCGTCTGGGAGGTGGTGCCCGATAACGGCGGGTCGCTGGTGACTCTCTCCTGGGACGCCACTCCGCTGGCCGGCAACCTCTACGAGTCCGAGGGCGAGGGCATCCTCCGCGGGCTCCGCCTCGCTGTGGACCCGTCGGCGCGGGCTGAGCTCAAACGGCTGCCGGAGATCGGCGAGATCGACGTGCGCGATGTCACGCCCGAGCGTGTCGCCGACTACCTGGACTTCTTCGACCACAGCGCGTTTCGCGATTTCCCGGCGTGGCAGTCGTGCTACTGCATGGAGACCCACCGCGACCACACCGACGAGGAGTGGTCGGAGCGCACCGGCGTCGACAACCGCACGGACATGCAGGCGATGATCCGCGACGGCCGCGTCACCGCCCTGCTCGCCTACGTCGACGGCAAGCCGGTGGGATGGTGCAACTACGGCGAGACCACGCGGCTCAGCGGCGTGATGATGAAGCTGAAGCTCGATGCCGCCGAGCACTCGGGCGTGGGCTCGATTGCATGCTTCGTCATCGCCGCTCCGTACCGCGGGCATGGGGTGGCGACAAAGCTGCTCGACGCCGCGCTCGAAAGGTTGAAGGCGCGCGGCTTGCGTGCTGTGGAGGCTTACCCGCGGCGCCAGGAGGACAGCTCCGCGCAGGCGAATTACCGCGGCTCGCTTCGGATGTACGAGAACGCGGGCTTCGAGCCGTACCGCGAGACAGAGCGCAACTTCGTCGTTCGGAAGACCCTTTAGTGCGTCTCCGCGTCGACCCCACCGTCGACCGGCAGTTCGGAACCAACTCGTTTCTGGTCGAAGACGAGGACACAAACGACGCGGTGATCATCGACGCCAATCTCGAGCCGGAGGTGATGGTCGACCTCGTCAGGAAGCGCGGCGCGAAGATCAAAGCAATCCTGCTCACGCATACCGACGTCGACCACATCGCGGGACTTCCTCTGCTCCTGCAGGAGCTCGGCCTGGTCCCGGTTGCGGTGCACGACGCCGAACGCTCGGTCATCACTGAGTCGAAACCGCTCCGGCGACAGTTCCCGGTTCAGCTGCCGCCGATCGAGACGGTGACCGCGCTCGCGGAATCCGAGAAGTTCCGGGCGGGCTCGCTCGACTTTGATGTGCTGCACACGCCGGGACACAGCCCCGGCGGCGTGTCGCTGAGGATCGACGGCCACGTGTTCACCGGGGATGCGCTGTTCGCAGGCTCGGTCGGGCGGACCGACTTTCACAACTCCGACGCGCAAGCACTGCTCGACGGAATTCGCACACGGCTGATGGCCCTGCCGGACGACACGATCGTGCACAGCGGTCACGGGCCCGACACCACCATCGGGCGGGAGCGAAAGACGAACCCCTTTCTTTAGTGGCTGTTGATACTCAAGATCACGATCAGCGCCGGGCCAAGGAGTATCAGCCACAGCGTCGGAAACACGCAGCCGACCGTGGGCAGAAGAATCTTCAGTGAGGCGCGTGCGGCGTCGGCACGAATCTTCAGGCGGCGCTTGACGCGCATCTGCGCGGCGTGCGCGGCGATGGTGCGCGCGATGGGCACTCCGGTGCGCTCCGCATGCAGGATCGAGCGCACGAGGCCGGTGAAGTCCTCGACCCCGGTCGCCTCTGCCATCTCGTTCAGAGCATCAGCGCGCGGCCGGCCCAGCTCGATCTCGCGCAGGGCTCGCGCCACCAGCAGCGTCAGCGGCCCCTCCTGGTGGCGGACGAGCTGCTCCAGCGCGCGGTCGAGGCCCAGGCCGGCCTCCATGCTGATGGCGATCACGTCCAGCGCGTTCGGCAGCACCGCCTCGAGCTCTCCGCGCCGGTCGCTGACGAGCTGGCGCAGCCAGAGCATCGGGAGGTAGAAGCCGAGCACCGCTCCGGCGACGAGCCCCAGCACCACCGCCAATGGCTGTCCGATCAGCACGCCAAGCGCCGTCCCAACCGCGCCGAATCCGGCGGCGGCGGCGATGCGAAGTGTCTGCACTCCCGCCGGATCCAGGCCGAACGGGTTGCCGATGAAGTCGAGCTCGCGCTGGAACCGCGCGGCCTGAGCCGCCGGAGTCAACCGGTTCACCTGGCGCGCGACCGCCTTGCGCAGCGGGTCGACAAGGCGCTCGACGAGCGGCCGCTCGAGTTGCAGCGCGATGGCGCTCTGGCCGAGGCCCAGCTCCTGCCGGATCAGGCGCTCGCGCAGCAGCGACGTGGCGTCCGTGGCCTTGGAAGCTCGCATTCCCAGCGCCACGAGCGCCACGCCGGCGGCGGCGATCACGCCGAGCAGCACAGGGATCGTGTTCATTGGACCGCCGTGATGCGGCGGATGATGAACGTCCCCGTTCCCAGCAGCAGCGCCGCGAAGATGAGGATCACCCAGCCGAGGAAGTTGGTGAACAGGGGACTGAAGTAGTCCGGCAGCACGAAGTAACCGAATGTCGCGACCGCCAGCGGTAGCAGCGTGATGATCACGCTCGACGCACGCGACTGAGCTGTCGCCGCCAGCACCTCCTCTCGCATCTCGCGCCGCTGGCGCATGGTGTCGGCGAGCGTCGTGAGGATCGCGGGCAGGTCGCCGCCGACTGCGTGCTGGATCGTGATCACCATGATCATCAGACGCAGGTCGCTGCTGCCCATGCGCTTTTCCATGTTGCCCAACGCGCTTTCGACGGACGCGCCGAGCTCGATCTCGCGGCGCGCCAGGCCGAACTCCTCGGAGACCGGCGCGCCGGCGTTCTCAACGACCGCCGTGAACGACTGAGCGACTGACTGGCCGGCCTTCATCGAGTTCGCGATCAGCTCCATCGCACGAGGCAGCTCGTCGTCGAACTGGTGGAGGCGGTGCCCGCGCCGGTTGCGCAGGTAGAAGGCCGGGAGGACGTATCCGATGACCGCGGCCACCGGAACGGCGAAGCTGACGTTGAAGCGGAGGAATGCCAGCAGCGCCAGCGCGATCCCCGCGCCGATCTGGAGCATTCGGAACTCATAAGGCCGCAGCTGCAGGTCGGCGCTCGCCAGGTCGCGAGCGAGAGCGTTGGTGTTGGGACCGGCGACCCAAACCGGGGCGCCGGTGGGCTCGAAGCGCCGGCGCAGTTGCTCGCGAACGTCAGCCAGCGTCCGGTAGGTGACGCGCGCACCGACGCCGGACTCGAGTCCCGCCTCGCGATTGCTGGCGACGATCCCGTAGACGACGAGAGCCACCCCAAGGGCTGCGCCAACCGCGACG
>VBFW01000045.1 GCA_005880525.1 Chloroflexota bacterium
AGCTGCTCGCGCTCGTGACGCTTGCGCGCGATCCGCTTCGCCACGTCCTCGTACGCGTCCGGCTCGAGGTTCCGGAAGGCGAGATCCTCGAGCTCCCACTTGATCTGCCCGATGCCGAGCCGGTGCGCTAGCGGGGCGTAGATGTCCAGCGTGTCGCGCGAGATCTTGCGGCGCTTTACCTCGGGCAGGGGATCGAGCGTGCGCATGTTGTGCAGCCGGTCGGCGAGCTTGATCAGGACCACACGGAGGTCCTCGGCCATCGCGACCATCATCTTGCGGATGTTCTCCGCCTGCTGCTGCTGGTCTGAGCGCAGCGAGATGCGGCCCAGCTTGGTCACGCCGTCGACCAGGCGGGCGACCTCGGGACCGAACTCCTCCTCCACCGCCTCCGACGTGAGCGGCGTGTCTTCGACCGTGTCATGGAGAAGGGCCGCCGCGAGCGTTTCGGCGTCGAGCTCGAGATCGGCCAGGATGGCCGCCACCTCCATCGGGTGGTTCACGTACTCCTCGCCTGACAGGCGCCGCTGCCCGGCGTGGGCGGCGAGCGCCCGTTCGTAGGCCCGCCTGACGATCTCCTGGTCCTTGCGATCCAGGTGGTCGGCAATCCGAAGGAGCTCAGAGACGGTCATCGAGGCTGGTGCTGAGTTTAGGAGAGCCACGTGCTTACCAAGTCTGAGTCCGTGATACCCACTCTTAGAATTTCGAAGCGCGATGGCACTGCGGGCGTCGTTCGCCATGAGGATCGGCTTTTCAGTCGCGGCCGGGGTGCTGATCCTGGCCGGGGCTTCGATGAACGTCGCGGGACGCTCCGGAGCCGATGTGCTCGTGCCTGCGATCGCCGGCCTCATGGCGGCGGCGGCCGGCGCCGCCTACTCGGAATGGACCATCGCCGGGCCGGCGGCGATCGGAGCGCTCCTGGTCGCGTTTCTGTCGGTGCACTTCAACTTCACCGACCAGTCCCTGCCCTACGAGCTCGGCGGCCTGTTGCTGCTGGGGCTTGGGGGCGTCACCGGGGTCACGGCCTACCGCAGCTTCAACGTCGCGCTGGAACGCGACCACGACTCGCTGGCCGATGTGCAGTCGCAGCTTGAGGAGAAGCACCGCGCCTTCATGGCGGCAACCCAGGACGCTGAAGGCGTCGCGCAGCCCGGCGACGCCGCGACGCTGACGGCGCGGCTCGCGCAGCAGCTCGGTGCGACGTTCGCATGCAACTACCTCGTGTCCGCCGATGGCAAGCAGTACGTGCCCCAGCCACCCGGGGTTGGTCTGGGCCGGCTGCACCCTCAGGCGGTGACGCGCGGTGCACCGAACGCAGGGCCGCTGCTGGGATCCATCGACTCGGCCAAAGAGTTCGTCGGCGCCGACAAGTCGGGCCTTTCAGAGCTCGTGAACTACGTGCCCGACGAGCTGGCCGTCGACGGCCTGCTCGCTCTGCCGATGCCGATCGGCGATCGCGTGGGCGGCTTCGTGCTCCTCGGCAACAAGCCGGGCGGCTTCACCGACGATGACCGGCGCCTCGGCATGACGCTGATCCGCCGCGCCGGCACCCTGCTGGCGAGCGCCCACGCGGTCGCCTTGAGCCAGCGGGAGTCCGAGCGCTACACGTTCATGAACGAGCTCGTGACCGAGGCGTCCGGCAAGACAGTGCAGCAGGTCCTCACACTCGTCCTCGACCGCATCGGCCGGGTCGTCCGCTATGACTCTGGCCGCGTCGCCCTGTTCCAGCCCGACGACACGTTCGTGTTCATCGATGGCAAGGACGCGGCGGCGGCGATGGACGGTCCGATGCTGCGCGTGCGCAAGGGCGAGACCGTGATCCGCAGCCACGCGGCCGCCGAGGAGGGAGTGTTCAGCGGAATCACACCGAGTGCCAGCGCGCGCACGGTGAATGAGCTGCTGGCGCCCATCGGCGGCAAGGACGGTGTGATCGGCGCCATCTGCCTCGGCCGCAACGCGACCACGGGGTTCAACCAGCAGGACGCATCAGCGCTGGAGGAGCTCGGCTCGATGGCCGGCGTCGCGGTCGAGAACTCGCGCATTCTCGCGACGGTCACGGGCCAGGCTTCGAAGCTCGACACCGCGCTCGACGCGCTGGGCGAGATCTCGCAGGCGCTGACCACGGTCACGCAGGGCTCGAAGGTGCTCGAGCAGAAGACGCTCGAAACGGCGGCGCGAGTCACAGGCGCGAGCGCGGGACTGCTGACACGGACGACTCCCGAAGGCACACAGCACGTGATCATGTCGCTCGGCTTCCCCACCGAGGTCGAAAAGATGGAGTTCGACAACGGCCAGGGCATCATCGGCGCCGTGATGCTCAGTCAGGGCGTCACCGCGCTTGCCGACACGAGCGCCAGCTTCGACCTCAGCTCACCGCCGGACCTCAAGGCGTACGGACTGCGCTCGGCGCTCTGCACGCCGATGCTCGAGGACGGCCGGCTGTGGGGCACGCTCACCGTGTTCGACGTGCGTCCGCGTGAATGGACTGGAGACGACCAGCGCGTGCTGTCGACGCTGGGCAACCAAGGTGTCGTCGCGGTCCGCAACGCCGAGCTGTACGACGACAACCAGCGAAGCATCTGGGAGCTCAAGAACCTGCAGGAGGCGCTGCAGGCGGCCACCTCCACACTCGACCTCAACCAGGTTCTGCAGCAGGTGCTGGCCGGCGCGGCCAAGGCCTCATCCGCGCAGATCGGGTGTCTGGCGCTGGACGAAAGCGGACGGCTCATTCTGAAAGGAGGCTTTGGCACCGACTCCAAAACGGCCGAGAAGCTCGCGCTGCAGCTCGGTGGCGACATCTGCAAGCAGGTGATGACGACCAAGCAGCCCTTCATGGAGGCGATGGAGCGCAAGCCCGGGACCGACAGCCCGCTCAATCCACGCGCGGTTCTGTGCGTGCCGATCACGCTCCGCGGCACGCCGCTGGGCGTCCTGTTCCTCGCCAACTACCAGGTGGGCCGCGTGTTCAGCAACGACCATCGCAACCTCGTGACCGAACTGGCAACGCAGGCCGCGGTCGCCATCGACAACGCTCGATTGTTCAAGGACCGCGAAGAGGTCATCCTGTCCGCCCTCGAAGCGCTGGCGAACGCGGTCGACGCGCGCGACCCTTACACGGCAGGCCACTCGCAGCGGGTGACGCAGTACGCGCTGATGATCGCGCGCCAGATGAAGTACTCACCGAAGGACCAGGGCGCGTGGGTCCGCCTCGAGCGCGGTGTGCGGCTGCACGACATCGGCAAGATCGGCGTGCCGGATGCGGTGCTGCAGAAGCCTGGGAAGTTGACGGACGAGGAGTTCGCCAAGATGAAGGCGCACACGACCGTCGGCTTCAACATCCTTAGCGGCCTCAAGATGCTGACCGACGAGCTCGTTATCGTGCGCTCGCATCACGAGCGCTATGACGGCAAGGGCTATCCCGACCGCAAGAAAGGCGACGACCTGCCGATCTTCGCGTGGATCGCCAGCGCGGCCGACGCGATCGACGCGATGACCTCGGACAGGCCTTACCGCAAGGGAATGTCGCTGGAGGTCGCGATCGACCAGGTCCGCCAGGGCGCCGGCACGCATTTCCACCCGGACGTCGCCGAGGCGGTGCTGGACGCGGCGCACAACGGCACGCTAAAGCTGATCCCGCAGGAGTCGTTCTTCAAAGACGCTCCGGCGATCGGGGCCTTCGAGAATCCGCTGCCCGACGATCCACGGCCAACGGCACGAATGAAGGGCCCGACGCAGGGGTAGCCTCTCAATACGCCTTCGCGAGCGCGACCCGAAGCGTTGCCGGCCTTCCGCACACAAAGCAGTTGCCTGACGGCCTGGTGTCCTCGTCGATGGTGCGGATGGTCACGCCGCCCGCGTCGGTCTTGACACGCGCCTCCTCGGCCTCGTCACCGCACCACTGCACCCAGACGAAGCCTCCTCGGTCGCGGAAGTGGGCGATCACCTCGTCCAGCGTGCCGAGCTCGAACGTGTTCGCTCGCTGAAATGCCTGCGCGCGCTCGAAGAGCCGTGTCTGGAACTTTTGCAGTTCGCCCCCGAGCGCCTCCGCCAGGCCCGCGGCCGGCAGCGCACGCTTCTCCCGCGAAAGCCGGTCCACCAGCTCGACCTGACCTGCATCGGCGTCCCGCCCACCAACGTTCAGGCGAAGAGGAACCCCCTTCAGCTCCCAGTGCGCGTACTTGTCGCCTGGCCTCTCATCGCGCCAGTCGACGCGGGAGCGAATACCCGCCGCCTTGAGCTCGGGCGCCCAGCTGTTAATGAACTTCTCCACCTTTTGTCCTTGTTGGAGAACGAGATGTCGTAGGCGCGCGAGAAGTTCTGCCCGAAGTAATGCGACGTGCCCATCTGAAGCGCCAGCCCGTCGCGCATCAAGCCCTCGAGCGTCAGCGTATAGACCGCGCCCGGAAACGTCTCCGACGGCGACTTCCGCCCGATGAGCACGGGCACCGCCAGCCAGTCCTCGGCGATCGAGCGGTAGTAGTTGAGGATGAGGTTGGCCTCGTCCATGCCCTCCTGCGCATAGGCATGGAACGTGTGGCCCTCCTGCCACCAGAACTCGCGGCTGCGCAGGAACAGGCGCGAGCGCATCTCCCACCGCACGACGCTGTTCCACTGGTTCGTCAGCTTCGGCAGGTCTCGGTGGCTCTGGATGTAGCGCTTGATGATCGCGCCGATGATGGTCTCCGACGTGGGCCGCACGGCGAGCGGGTCCTCGAGCTCCTCCATGCGAGCGCCGGCTTTCGTCACCCAGGCGACCTCGGGGGCGAAGCCCTCGACGTGCTCGGCCTCCTTCATCAGGAACTCGCGCGGGATCAGCAGCGGGAAGGCCCAGTTCTCGTGCCCGCTCTCCTTGATCATGTCGTCGAAGGCGCGCTGGATCGCTTCCCACATCGCCCAGCCGTATGGCCGAACGACCATCATGCCGCGGACCCCTGACCAGTCCGCCAGCTCGGCCTTGCGGACGACGTCGGTGTACCAACGGTCGAAGTCGTCGGACATCTTGGTGATGTCCTTCACGAAATCCTGCTGCTCTTCCACTGTCTCTTTCATTCTCTAACCACGTGTTTGATCGCTCGAGGTGAGTTCGGCGCCCCCTCCCAGCGTCCCCACTTCGTGGGGAGGGGCGCTACGACGGGAGCGGAGCCGGCGCGGGGGCGTGCTCGGCCGCGATCGCGTCGATCTCGGCCAGAAGCACTTGCAGGAGCTCTTCCTGGGGCACCGTGCG
>VBFW01000046.1 GCA_005880525.1 Chloroflexota bacterium
AGCCGGTGCGCCTGGTTGCGGTCATCGCGAACTTCCAATTCTATTTTTTGCGGCTGGCTCAAAATGGGCCGCAGATCAGATGGAGCGGCTGTGGGCGCCCTGGCGCATGACTTACATCAACGAGGATCCCCGGCCGGGCTGCCTGTTCTGCCGAGCGCGGAACGACCCGAATGATCCCGACTCGGAGCTCGTGGTCTGGCGGCCGGAAGGCGCCGTCGTCCTGCTCAACAAATTCCCCTACAACCCGGGCCACGTGATGGTCGCCCCGGCCGCGCACAAGGGCGACCTTGCCGATCTGGACGACGCCGAGTCGTCAGCGCTGATGAGCGCGCTGCGCACGACCCTGCGCGTGCTGCGCGCGACGCTCGGGCCGGAGGGCTTCAACGTTGGCGCGAATCTTGGGCGAGCGGCCGGCGCCGGCATCCCCGACCACGTTCATCTTCACGTGGTTCCGAGGTGGAACGGCGACACCAACTTCATGCCGGTGATCAGCGACGTGAAGATCGTGAACGAGCACTTGAAGCAGACCGCGGAGAAGCTGCGCCAGGCCTTCGCCACCTGACGCGCCCGCCGACCACAGTGGCCTCGACCTTGCCGTCGTGCACGACCGTGAGATCGCAGAGGAATCCCGGCTTGAGAAAACCGACATCGTCCTCCATCCCCGCCGCGTATGCGGCGTCTGCCGTGTAGGCGCGCAGCGCCGAGGCTTTGCTGACGGCCAGCTCTGGATGCCATCGCGCGCGCCGGCGCCAGCCCGCGGCGGCGTCGATGCCCAGCAGCGGGTCGGCCGATTCCACCGGAGCGTCGGATCCGAACGCCAGCCGGGCGCCGGCCCTCTGGAGCGCCCCCCATGCATATGCATTCGCGGTCACCGAGGGCCATTCGGAGTCAGCCAGCTCGCGGTCGGAAACTGCATGGATCGGCTGCATCGAGGCGATGACGCCGATGGAGGCAAACCGCTTCTGGTCTTTCGGATGCATGCACTGCGCGTGCTCGATTCGCGGGCGCCACTTGCTCCATCCGCGTCTGCGGGGCGAAAGCGCGTCTAGTGCTCGCCGCACCGCGCCGTCACCGATTGCGTGCAGGCATACGTTGAGCTCGGCGCGGATGCAGCGGTCGATCATGTCGACCAGCTCCGGCTGCGCGAGCCGCGGGGTGCCCGCGCCGTCCAGCATCTCGGCGGTGCGGCTGCCGAGCGATCCGTCAAGAAAGGCCTTGACGCCCCAGAACCGAAGCCAGCGGTCGCCCCACCCCGAGCGCACGCCCATGCGCTCGGCGTGGCGCAGGTCGGCAAGGGGAAGGTTGTACGTGACGCGGAGCGGCAGCTTGCCGCGGGCATGAAGTCGCTGCAGCGACGCGAAGCCGCGCGCGCCGTCCATGGAATGGACCCCGGTGAGCCCAAGCCGTGTCAGCGCGGCCAGCGCGCGTGCCATTCCGCGGTCGAGGTCGGCGTCGGTCGGCTGCGGCTCGTAACGGGCGACGACATCCATGGCGAGCTCACGGATGATCCCTGTCGGCTCGCCGAGGTCGTCTCGGTCGAAGACGCCGCCGGGCGGGTCAGGTGTGGTCCGGTCAACGCCGGCCAGCGCCAGCGCCGCTGACGACACCCACGCCGAGTGACCGTCTTTTCGGCGCAGGTACACAGGCCGTCCGCCTGCCGCGCGGTCCAGCTGCCGGCGGGTCGGAAAGGCCGGATCGGGCCATGCGTCGTTGTACCAGCCGGCGCCCACCACCCACGCCTTCCTGGGCAGCGCCTTCGACCAGCGCTCGACGCGCGCGAGTGTTGCCTCCACGCTTCGCGCTCCGCTCAGCTCGAGGGTCAGACCACGATCGGCGAGGCCTTCCAGGTGGATGTGCGCATCGATGAGGCCGGGCCATGCCGCACCCCGCAGCCGCACGATCTCTGCGCCGCGACCCGCCGCCACGCGTGCGCGCGTGCCGACGGCGAGGATGCGTCCGTCAGGACCGGCCGCGACCTCCGGCTTGCAGCCCGCGAACAGAACGGCCCGCTGCTTCGCAGCAGGAGTCATAGGCCGTAGGTCTTGGCGATGATCTCCTTCATGATCTCGTCGGTGCCGGCGCCGATCCGTGCCAGACGGGCGTCGCGCCACGCTCGCTCCACAGGGAACTCCTGCATGTAGCCGTGGCCGCCGAGGATCTGGATGGCCTCGTCGGCGACCTCACACGCGACCTGGGTCGCGAGCAGCTTGGCCTGCGAGATCTCGCGCACCGGGTACTCGCCCTGGTCCCACTGCTTCGCAGTCTGGTAGACGAACGCCTGCACCGCCGCGACCTTGGTCCCCATGTCCACGAGCTTGTGCTTGATGACCTGGAACTGGGAGATCGGCTGGCCGAACGCCTGGCGGTTGCGCGCGTACTCCGCGGTGTACTCGAACACGCGCTGCGCGCCGGCGATGGCGCCCGCGGCCGCGATCATGCGCTCGCCCTGCAGCTCCCACATGAGGTTCTTGAAGCCTTCGCCCTCTTCCCCGATGAGGTTGGCGACCGGCACCCTGCAGCCGTCGAACGTCAGCTCGGCCGTGTCCGACGAATGCATGCCGAGCTTCTTCAGCGTGCGTGACACCTCGAATCCCGGCGTCCCCTTCTCGATGACCAGCAGGTTGTAGCCCTTGTGGCCGCGCTCGCGATCGGTCTTGGTGACGACCAGCGCCCAGCTGCAGCGAGCGCCGTTGGTGATGAAGGTCTTGCGGCCGTTGACGACGTAGTGGTCGCCGTCGCGCCGCGCCGTGGTCGTGATGCCCGCGACGTCGGAGCCGGCGTCTGGCTCGCTGATGGCGAGCGATGCGATCTGCTCGCCGCGGATGGCGGGGAGCAGCCATTTCCGCTTCTGCTCTTCCGTGCCGAACTTGAAAACCGGCGGCGTCGCCATCTCGGCCTGCACCGCCACGGCCATGCCGAGCCCGCCGCTGCCGATCTTCGCCATCTCCTCAGAGAGCACAACCGCGGAGAAGTAGTCGCCACCCTGCCCGCCGTACTCGGGCGGATAGCGCAAGCCCAGGAATCCCAGCTCGCCGAACCGCCGGAAGATCGAGTCCGGGAAGGTCGTCTCCTCCCACTCCTCGAGGTGCGGCTTCACCTCCTTTTCGAGGAACCTGTGGATGTGCAGGCGCAGCTCCTCGTGAGCGTCGGTGAAGTACATCGGGTCGAGTTTAGGCCCGGAACGGGCGCCGAGCGGCTTACGGTATGATCGCCACGCCTTCGGGCGATGGTCACCTCGACCGTAAGAACACGTCTAGGAGCTGGAGCTGGGTTGGGTTCGGTAATCAAGAAGCGGCGCAAGAAGATGCGCAAGCACAAGCACAAGAAGATGCTCAAGAAGACCCGTTGGGCGAGACGGGCGCACGCCTGAGCTAGGAGAACGAGATGGGAATCGGTGGCTGGATTGTCATCGCGGTCGTCGTCCTCCTCGTCGTCTGGCTCGTCTTCACTTACAACCGGCTGGTCACAGCCCGGAACCGGACGCAGGAAGCGTGGTCTGAGATCGATGTCGAGCTGAAGCGCCGGCACGACCTCATCCCGAACCTGGTCAACACAGTGCAGGGCTACATGGGCCACGAGCGCGGCACGCTCGAGGCCGTGACCAACGCGCGAGCGGCCGCCGTTTCGGCGGGCGCCACGGGCGACCCGGCCAAGATCGGCCAGGCCGAGAACATGCTGAGCCAGAGCCTGCGCAGCCTGTTCGCGGTTTCCGAGAACTACCCCGACCTGAAGGCGATCTCGGCCTTCACCAACCTGCAGGAAACTCTGACCGCCACCGAGGACAAGATCGAGTTCTCGCGCCGCTTCTACAACGGCAACGTGCGCGACTACAACATCTCGCTGCAAACCCTTCCCACGTCGCTGATCGCGGGGGCGCTCGGCTTCAAGGCGTTCGCCTTCTTCCAGGCGGACGAGGGCGACCGCGCGGTGCCGGCAGTGAGCTTCAACCAGGGCCCCGCCGCCGGCGGCCCGCCGCCCGGTTCCGCGACTTCCGGTCCTCCGCCGATGTCGGGCTCGTCAGGACCTCCGACCCAGTAGCGCTAACGCGGCTGAAGTTCGCGGAAGGCCCGCGAGAATAGCGCCAGCCCGCGCGCTCCGGGCGTAGCTAGAGGAGAGGAAAGCATGACGTCCCCGTTCGTTCTTCCACGTACCCGGGTGGTCGCCATCGCTGTGGCCGCCGCGCTGCTGGCACTTGTCGCCTGGCAGCTGGGAGCCGCCCGGCCTGCCAACAACGCAGGCGCCGCAGTGGGCGGCGTCCACATCTCGCTGACCGTGAACGGCGCCAAGACAGGTCTGTTCAAGGGCGATGACAACAGCACCAGCAGGACGCCCGGGGTCATCACCGTCCTCGCCTACCAGTACGAGCTGCAGGTCCCGACCTCGAGCACAGGAGGTGGAG
>VBFW01000047.1 GCA_005880525.1 Chloroflexota bacterium
CGACGTCGAGCTCGTAGGAGTCGTCGACTCCGACTACGTCGTCAATCCTGACTGGCTGCGTGCCGTGGTCGACCACTTCTCAGATCCGCGCGTGGCCTTCGTGCAGACGCCGCAGAACTATCGTGACTGGGCCGACGACCAGTACCTGCGTGGGCTGTACTACAGCTACCAGTACTTCTTCGAGATCACGATGCCGAGCCGCCAGCACCGCAACGCGATCATCTTCGCCGGCACGATGGGCCTCATCCGGCTGAGCGTGCTGCGCGAGATCGGCGGCTGGAACTCCGACGTCGTGACCGAGGATGCCGAGGCAAGCCTGCGCATGCTGGCGCGCGGCTATAGCGGCGTTTACGAGCCACGCAGGTTCGGCGCCGGCCTGATGCCGCTCACATTCGACGGCTTGAAGAAGCAGCGATTTCGCTGGTCGCTCGGAGGCATGCAGATCCTGCGTCTGCACTGGAAGCAGTTGCTGCTGCCGGGCCAGGGGGGCAAGCTCACGCTCGGCCAGAAGATCCACTACCTGCTCGGAAGCGTGCAGTGGTTTGGCGACCCGCTGATGACCGCGTTCACGCTGCTCCTGCTCGCGACCGCAACCGCAACCGCGTTCCATCACCAGCTGCCGATCAGGACGATGACGGGCGCGATTCTTGGGCTGCCGATCGCGTTTCTCGCAGGGGGCCTGCTGCGTGCGGTCTGGGCGATGAAGCTCAGAACGCGCTGCACGTGGCGCGACGCGATCGCCGGCCTGCAGGTGTGGTTTGCGCTGAGCTGGGTGGTGACCCTCGCGTGCGTTCGCGGGCTGCTGCGGTTCCAGACCGCGTTCTTGCGCACACCGAAGCAGAAGGAAGGGGAGGCCACGGCACTCCAGGTCGTGAAGTCCGCGCAGGTCGAGCTGCTGCTGGCGGCGGCAGGTTTCGCGGCCGCGATCGCGATGCTGCTGCGCGCGCCGTCGTTTTCCACCGCGGCGTTGTCACTCCTCCTGATGTTCCAGGCGGCGGTCTACGCGAACGCCCCTTGGGCGAGCGCCGCAGCGGAGGGCATCCACCTCACGCCGCTGCGCCGTGCATACCGCCGCTCGGCACAGAGCACCGGCGCGTGGCCCGCCTACGGCAACTCATTGCTGGCGGTCCCTGCCGCGGTCGCCGCGGTCGGTCTGGCGCTGTGGCTCATCACGTCGCTGGCCACCGTCGCCATCACGCCCCCGGAGCCGTCTAGCGGAGCGCCGCCGGCGGTGCAGAAAGCATCGCCGTCACCGTCGTCGAGCCCGAGCGAGTCGCCTTCGCCACAACAGTCGGCCTCGCCCTCGGCGCAGCCGTCGCCCAAGCCCTCGAAATAAGAAACGGGCCGGCACGACGCCGGCCCGTTTCGGAGAAATCTCTTAGCGGCGCGGGTTGGTCTTCAGCAGGCCGAACGTTGCGCCCTGCGGGTCGCTCACGATGCCGAAGCGCCCGCCAGGAAAGTCCTGCGGCGCGACCATCTCGCTCGCGCCCAGGTCGGTCGCCTTCTTGAACGCCTTGTCGACGTCCGCGACCTCGAAGTACGGCATCCAGTAGCTCGGTACCTCGGCGGGGACCATGGAGTTCATCTCCATGGCGCCGGCGATGCTGTCTCCGTTGACCTGGAACTCGATGTACTCGGGCATGCCGCCCTGGCCGCCCATGTCGCTCTTCTTCGGCGACCAACCGAAGACCTTCTGGTAGAAGTCGATCGACTTGTCGATGCCGCGTGCGTTGAGCTCCGACCAGCTGAACGAGTTCGGGGCGTTCATGACCTGCGCGCCCTTCATCTCGCCCGGCTCCCATGCACCCAGGAACGCTCCCGCCGGGTCCTGGATGACGACCATCCGACCTTGCGGGCCGACCTGCATGGGCTCGACGATCACGCGACCGCCGGCCGCCTTGGCCTTCTTGACCGTTTCGTCGGCGTTCTTGGTCCCGACATAGACCAGCCACGCGGACGGGCCTTCAGGCGACTGCTTCGGCCCGATGCCGGCGACGTCCTTGCCGCCGAGCTTGCCGAGCGCGTAGCCGCCGTACTGCGGGTCGGGATTGACCTCAACTTGCCAGCCGAAAAGCTTGCCGTAGAACGCTCGTGACCCGGCCGGATCGCCGCTCGACAGGTCGAGCCAGATCGGCACATTGGTCACCGCTGTCTTGGTGTCGGCCATATGGCTGCTACCTCCGTGAATCCCCGGATTGCCTCTCTACGAGCCCCATTTGTACCACCGTCCGGGCAAGCGTTGCGGCCACAGGATGGAGATGCTAGATTTTTACAGTCGCTCTATTTATAGTGCGACTAGATCACTTGAATAAGGAGGTGCGGCAGGTCATGGGCATTGTCAACACGGAGGCTCGGACGGAACGTATGGAAGGCCGCTGGCTGTGGCGATCTTCATGCCGGCTCGAGCAGATGCGGTCGCAGCTGGCGCTCCGCGTCCCGCCGGAGTCGGAGTAGCTTCATGACGGTGCCTGGTTTACGCGAGCGAAAGAAACAGAAAACCAAGGCGGCGATCCAGCGGGCGGCGCTACGTCTCTTCAAGCGCCAGGGCTACGAGGAGACGACGGTCGAGCAGATCGCCGCGGCGGCCGACATCTCGGAAAGCACGTTCTTCAACTACTTCCCGTCCAAAGAGGACGTCGTCATCTATGACGAGTACGACCCCCAGATCTTCGCGGCGCTCGCCACGGGTAAGCACGACGAGCCGCTCGCGAAGTCGATCGAGAAGCTGATCGGGGCGCTCGGCGGCCTGTTCGAGGCCGATCACGACGCCATCTACGAGCGCGCCAAGCTGTCCCTCGAGGTGCCCGAGCTTCGTGCGCACGCGTGGGAAGAGCTGGAGAAGGCCCGCGACCTGTTCAGGTCGATCATCGCCGCGCGGACGGGCCATCCAGCTTCCGCCCTCGCCGTACGCGTCATCTCGACGGCGTTCGTGGGCGCCGCATTCGAGGCGAGCCTGGAGTGGGTGCGATCAGGCGGAAAGGGCAACATGATCGACCTGCTCAAGAAGGCCATCGACGCCATCGGCTTCTACGGGATGCTCGACAGGCTGGGGTCGAAGGCCTCGTCCAGGTAGCGGGTATAATTTCGCGCGTTCGGTGACTATGGCGGAGGGGAGACACCCGTTCCCTTTCCGAACACGGAAGTTAAGCCCTCCAGCGCCGATGGTACTGTCGGGGTAACCCGATGGGAGAGTAGGTCGTTGCCGAGCACCTATAAAGTCCCGTCGCCCGCAAGGGTGGCGGGACTTTAGCTTTTGTATACAAACGCAGGGAATTCAGCTCGAATTAGGTGCGTCTGTATACAAACGCGGGAATGCTGATTAGCGGGTGCGGCGGCGGCGGGCGCGGAGGCTCTTGATCTTGCGAGCTTCGGCGGGCGGCACGTAGTGCGATCGCCGGCGCATCTCGCGCACGAGCCCCTGCTCCTGCACCTTGCGCCGGAACTCGCGGAGCGCCTGCTCGAACTCCTCAGGATCCTTGACGACTATCCGCACGAC
>VBFW01000048.1 GCA_005880525.1 Chloroflexota bacterium
CCTCGAGCAGCTCGGCGACGAGGTACCCGCAGATGAAGCCGGCAGCGCCGGTGACGAGGATTTTCATGCGTCGCGGGTAGGCCTGGCTCCGCCAGGCCGTCTCACCAGCATCCCTGGATCCCACCATGCGTTGCGGGGAGTGCCAACTTAGACAGATTTTCCTTTTCGGAAAGAGAGCAGCGACGCGAAGCGGCGCGATGAGAGGGAACCGCTCGGGTCCCTCTCATAAACGTATGGGTCCGGTTATGCCCCAGATGTCGACGACCTCGCGGCCGTCCTCGTCGGACTCGCCCTTGAACGCCATGCCGAGGATGCCGAGGGTGCGGCCGGCGAGCGGCTTGTGCGCATCCAGCGAATCGATGATGTAGTTCGGCATGCCTTCGTTGATCTGCATCGCCGCCTGGCCCATCGGGAAATGGTCGGGCGTGTACGCCGAGAGCTGCATCGTGTCCTTGAGCAGGCACGGACCGGCTGCAAAACCTGGGCCGGGGAGGTCGGCCGCGCGCGGATAGTCGTTGCGGATCGCTCCGAGGACGCTGTTGTAGTCGACGCCCGAGCGATGCGCGATCTGGAAGAACTGGTTGGCGATGGCAAACTTCATGTACCGCCATGTGTTGGTGAGGAGCTTCGCGAGCTCCGCCTCGCGCGGCGTCGTGCGCACGATCTGGACGCCGAGGGGCTCGAAGAGTCGGGCCGCGCGCTCGTATGCATTGGTGCTCGACGCGCCGACGAGCTGCGGCAGGCTGCGGATCTCCTCCAGCGCATGGCCCTCGGCGATTCGCTCAGGGCAGAACACAACGTCGGCCTCGAGGCCCGCGGCGTGCAGGCGCCGCTGGACTCCCTCCGTCGTGCCGGGGAACACGGTCGACCGCAGCACGACCAGGCAATGCGGCCGGATGTGGGGGATGAGCTCGTCGACCACGCGGTCGAAGACGGTGACCGACGGGTTCATGAACTCGTCGATCGGCGTGCCGATGACAAGGACGACGGTGTCGGCGCGCTCCAGCATGGCCGGCTCCGAGCCGAACTCGAGCCGCCCGGTGGGGAGGAGCTTGCGCAGCAGCTGCTCGGCGCCCGCTTCCTTGAACGGCACCTCGCCGGCGCGGACGCGCTCGATCTTGGCCGTGTCGATGTCGTCCACGCCAACCCGATAGCCGGCGTCGGCGAACGACAGCGCGAGCGGCAGGCCGACGTGGCCGCACCCGCCGACGATCACGATGTCCAGGGATTCCATGGCGGGCAAATTATGATCGGTCCGGTACCGAAGCGCCACGTCGCGGCGGCGCTATCGCGGCAATTTCTCCGGTTACGAGGAGGCTGTCGCACTCGGCGCGGACCTGGCGCGCCTGCGGCCTGACGTATATCACGCGATCGACCTGCGCCTGCCAGGGCGCTCGCCCTGCGCGGTGGTTGTGACACTGCACGACCTCATCCCGTGGGCGTTCGGGGGGTCGCGCATGTGGGGCGAGCGGCTGCGCTACTGGCTGGGGCGGAGGCTCTTGCGCCGCGCCGACCTCGTGCTGGCGGTGTCCCAGTCGACCGCCGATGACGCGGTGCGATTCGGCGGCGTCGACAGGAAGCGCCTGCGCGTCGTGCCGGAGGCGGTGGATGACGTGTTCAAGCCTTCAGAGGGCGCGTCGAATCGGGTCGCTGATCGGTTCGGCGTGAAGTCGGGCTACCTTCTGTTCGTCGGCGCGCTCGACGCGCGCAAGGACCCGGCCTCACTCCTGCGCGCATGGTCGGTCGCGCGCGACGCGCGGCCTGGCCTGCAGCTCGTCATCGCCGGCGAGCCGGGGTCGCAGGCGCCGCCCATCATGCCGGGCGCGCACGTGCTCGGCCATCTGAGCGGGCCGGAGCTGGCCGACGTCTACACGGCGGCCGGCTGCCTTGTCTTCCCGAGCCGCTACGAAGGGTTCGGCCTGCCGTGCCTCGAGGCCCTGGCGTGCGGCTGTCCCGTGGCCGCTTACCGCAACTCGAGCCTGCCCGAGGTTGTCGACGGGGCAGGCGAGCTGGTCACCGATGGCGACGCTGACGCCCTGGGCGCGGCCGCCGCGAAGCTGGCCGGCGTGACCGACCGTCCGTGGAGGCCGGGCATCGAGCGCGCGAAGGCGTTCAGCTGGCGCAAGGCGGCTCGCGACACGATCGCGGCGTACAAATCAGTGGCCAAATAGCGTGCTTTTGTATACAAACGAAGGTTTCCGCGCGATTGAATCGCGCGTTTGTATACAAAGCGCAATGGTGGCGCTTGGGATAATGCGCCCGCGATGAGCAAGGTTGCGGTGATCGGCGCCGGTTACGTGGGCCTGACCACTGCCGCGTGCCTCGCGGACCTCGGCAACGACGTCACAGTGGTCGACGTCGATCGCGAGAAGGTCGAGCAGCTGACCAGGCATCAGGTGCCGTTCTACGAGCCGGGAATGGCCGAGCTGGTCAAACGCAATGCGGAGAGCAAGCGCCTGCGCTTCACGACCTCATATGCCGACGCGATTCCCGGCGCCGAGTACGCGATCATCGCCGTGAGCACGCCCGAGGGCGAGGGCGGCGAGGCCGACCTGTCGCATGTCGAGGCCGCGGCCTCTTCGATCGCCGACCACATGACAGGCCCGCTGGTGGTGGTCAACAAGTCGACCGTGCCGCCGCTGACCGGCGACATGGTGTCGAGCGTCCTGCAAAAAAGGAACACCAAGCACCAGGCCCACGTGGTGTCGAACCCAGAGTTCCTGCGCGAGGGCTCGGCCATCCAGGACTTCATGCATCCGGACCGCGTGGTGGTCGGGGGCCACGACCGTCAGGCGGCGGAAAAGGTGGCGAAGCTTTACGAGCCTCTCGAGGCGCCGCTCCTGATCACGCCGAACATCTACACGGCGGAGATGGTGAAGTACGCGTCGAACGCATTCCTCGCGGCGCGCATCTCGTTCATCAACGAGATCGCGCGGATCTGCGAGCGTGTGGACGCCGACGCCAAGCTCGTGGCGGAGGGCATGGGCCTGGACAAGAGGATCGGTCCGTCCTACCTCGACGCGGGGATTGGCTACGGTGGCTCTTGCTTTCCGAAGGATGTGAAGGCGCTGGCCGCGCTCGCCGAGCGCTTCGACTATCACCCGGAGCTACTGCATGCGGTCATGGACATCAACCGCGACCAGCGCATGCTGGTCATCGACAAGCTGCGCGAGTGCCTCGGCACGCTCAGTCAGAAGGTCGTCGGGCTGCTCGGCCTGGCGTTCAAGCCCAACACCGACGACCTGCGCGAAGCGCCAAGCCTCGACATCGCCAGGGTGCTGCTCGCCGCCGGCGCGAACGTGCGCGCCTACGACCCAGCCGCGATGGAGCGGACTCGGGCCCTGCTCCCCGAGCTGGAGTATGCGAAGGACTCGTACCAGCTCGCGTCGGGCGCCGACGCGCTGGTGGTGGTGACCGAGTGGAACGAGTTCCGCCAGCTCGACCTGAAGCGCCTGAAGACCTCGATGCGCACGCCTGTCGTGATCGACGGGCGCAACATCTACGTCCCGGCCACCATGCGGAGCCTGGGCTTCACGTACCGCGGCATTGGCCGCGAGTAGCGCGGGCGGCGGCAAGCCGCGCGCGGTCGTCTCGGGCGGCGCCGGTTTCATCGGGTCGCACCTATGTGAGGCGCTGCTGAACCGCGGCATGCGGGTGCTTACCCTCGACAACTTCATCACCGGTTCGCCTGCGAACCTGAAGCATCTCGAGGGCAACCCGGACTTCGAGCTTCGACGTCAGAACGTCAACGAGCACATCGACGTCAAGGGCGACGTGCGCTACGTGCTGCATTTCGCGTCGCCGGCGTCGCCGCCCCAGTACGACGCGAACCCGATCCACACGCTGAAGGTCGGCACCATCGGCACGATGAACATGCTCGGGCTGGCGATGGCGAAGAATGCGACGTTCCTGCTGGCCTCGACGTCAGAGGTGTACGGCGACCCGCTGGTGCACCCGCAGCCGGAGAGCTACTGGGGCAACGTCAACCCGATTGGTCCTCGCGGCTGCTATGACGAGGCGAAGCGGTGTGCGGAGGCATTCGCCATGGCCTATCACCGCGCGCATGGCGTCGACACCCGCATCATCCGCATCTTCAACACGCACGGCCCGCGCATGCAGGTGTCCGACGGCCGCGCGGTGCCGAACTTCATGGCCCAGGCGCTGCGTGGCGAACCGCTGACCGTCTACGGCGACGGCACCCAGACACGCAGCCTGTGCTACGTGTCGGACCTCATTCGCGGCGTGCTGGCCGTGCTCGATAAGGCCGACGAGCTTCCCACCAACCTGGGCAACCCGCACGAGGTGACGATGATCGAGCTGGCGGAGACGATCATCAGGATCTCCGGATCGAAGAGCAGGATCGAGCATCGCGACCTCCCCGTCGACGACCCCAGGCAGCGCCGGCCCGACATCACGCGGGCGCGCACACTTCTGGGCTGGGAGCCGCAGGTCGGCCTGGAGGACGGGCTGCAGCGAACTCTCGAATACTTTCGAACCGTGGTATGAGGTGCGCATGAGCCGGGCCGACGAGCTCAAGCGGATGGTGCGGGACGTGCCCGATTTCCCGCAGCAGGGGATCACCTTCCGGGACATCACGCCGCTGCTCGCGGACCGCAAGACGTTTGGCGAGGTCATCGACCTGATGTCGATCCACTGGAAGGGCAAGGGCACGACGCTCGTCGCCGCCATAGAGGCTCGGGGTTTCATCCCCGGCGCGGCCATCGCGATCCGCCTCGACGCGGGCTTCATCCCGATCCGCAAGGCGGGCAAGCTGCCGTGGCGAGTGCTCAGCCATTCGTATCAGCTCGAATACGGGACCGATCAGCTCGACGTCCACCAGGACGCGATCCAGCCGACCGACAAGGTCCTGATCGTGGATGATGTTCTTGCGACCGGCGGCACCGCCGCCGCCGCCGTCGAGCTCGTGCGCAAGCTCGGCGGGCAGGTCATCGGCGTGCAGGTCTTGATCGAGCTGTCGCAGCTGGGCGGGCGCAAGCGCCTTCCCGGCATCGAAGTCGTAAGTGAGCTTGTGTACTGAGGGAGTTGCTTTCTTGAAGGTTCAATCAGCCGACGTCAAGGACATGAAGCTGGCCGCCGACGGCCAGAACCTCATCGACTGGGCGGCGCGGGAGATGCCCGTGCTGCTGCTGATCCGCCAGAGGTTCGCCAAGGAGCAGCCGCTCAAAGGCATCAAGGTGGCGGCCTGCCTGCACGTCACGAGCGAGACGGCCAACCTGATGCTGACGCTGAAAGCTGCGGGCGCCGACATCGCTCTGTGCGCATCCAACCCGCTGTCCACCAACGACGCGGTGGCCGCGGCGCTCGTGGAGCAGCACTCGATCAAGACCTACGCCATACGCGGTGAGGACAACGACACGTACTACCAGCACATCGAGTCCGCGCTGGACCATCACCCGGCGATGACGATGGACGACGGCGCGGACCTGGTGTCGGTGCTGCACAAGAAGCGCCAGAGCCAGATCTCCGAGGTCATCGGCGGCACCGAGGAGACCACGACGGGCGTCATCCGATTGAAGGCGATGGCGGAGCACGGCGTGCTGCGCTACCCGATCGTCGCCGTCAACGAGGCCGACACGAAGCACATGTTCGACAACCGGTACGGCACCGGGCAGTCGACGCTCGACGGCATCATCCGCGCGACCAACGTGCTCCTGGCGGGCAAGAAGGTGGTGGTCGCGGGCTATGGCTGGGTCGGTCGCGGGCTCGCCACCCGGGCAAAGGGCCACGGCGCCGACGTGCTTGTCACCGAGGTGGACGCGGTCAAAGCACTCGAGGCCGTGATGGACGGATTCCGCGTCATGAAGATGGAGGAGGCCGCCGCGGTAGGCGACATCTTCATCACGGTCACCGGCGACGTGAACGTGCTCGACCGCCACCATTTCTCGCTCATGAAGGACGGCGTGCTGCTGGCCAACTCAGGGCACTTCAACTCCGAGATCAACCTGAAAGCGCTGGACGATCTCGCCACAGGTGTGCGCCAGGTGAG
>VBFW01000049.1 GCA_005880525.1 Chloroflexota bacterium
CGACCACCGCATCATCGACGGCATGATGGCCGGCCAGTTCCTCACCTTCATGAAGCAGGGCCTCGAGGAATGGACACCCGCGAGCATCCGGCTGTGAGCGCGCCTGCACCGCTGATGCCGGGCGCGATCCCACCGTGGATCCGCACGCGTGTGGTCGAGGGCGAGAACTTCAAAGAGCTCAAGCAGCTCGTGAATGCGCGGCGGCTCCACACCGTTTGCGAAGAGGCGAAGTGCCCGAACATCTTCGACTGCTGGAGCCGGCGGACGGCCACGTTCATGATCCTGGGCGACGTCTGCACGCGCGCGTGCCGGTTCTGCGCGGTGACGTCGGGAAGGCCGGTCGAGCTCGACATCGGCGAGCCGCTTCGAGTCGCCGAGTCGGTCGCCCAGCTGGGATTGCGCCACGCGGTCATCACGTCGGTGGATCGCGACGACCTCGCCGACGGCGGCGCGGGCATGTTCGCGCGCACGATCAAAGCAATCCGGCGGCGCAGCCCCGCGACCACAATCGAGGTGCTGACCCCGGACTTCCAGGGCGACCTGGCCGCGGTGCAGACCGTGGTCGAGGCGCGGCCCGACATCTTCAACCACAACACCGAGACGGTGCCTCGCCTCTACGCGCGCATCCGGCCGAAGGCCGTGTACGCGAACAGCCTGGCGTTGCTGCAGCACGTGAAGCGCCTCGCGCCGGAGATGGTGACGAAGTCGGGCCTGATGGTCGGACTCGGCGAGACCGAGGACGAGCTACTCGACGTCTTTCGCAACATGCGCGCCCACGACATCGACGTGCTCACCGTCGGCCAGTATCTGCGCCCGAGCAAGAAGCACGCGGATGTCGCGCGCTACTACCGGCCTGAGGAGTTCGTGCAGCTGAAGCAGCAGGCGATGGAGCTGGGCTTCGCGCACGTCGAGGCCGGGCCGATGGTCAGGTCGTCATACCACGCGGACGAGCAGGTTCCGGTTGCATCGCGTAAGAGCCTGCTGGCTGGGTAGCGCCGGCTACCGAGACGCCTGGGACCTTCAGGCCGCCATGGTGTCCCGGATGCGTGAGGGCCGCGAGGACGACACGCTGCTGCTGCTCGAGCACCCGCACGTCTTCACGATGGGCAAGGCCGCGAGTGCGGAGCACGTTCTCTGGACCGACGACGAGCGCCGGTCGCGCGGAGTCGACGTGATCTGGGTGGATCGCGGCGGCGAGGCCACGTACCACGGACCCGGCCAGCTGGTCGGCTACCCGATCCTCGACCTGGCCCGATTGGGCATCACGATCCGCGACTACGTCGCGCGCCTCGAAGCGTCGCTGATCGCATACCTCGACGAGCTGGGAATCGGATCCCAGGCGGGCGCTCCGGGTCTCACCGGCGTGTGGTCCGAAGGGAGGAAGCTCGCGGCGATCGGCATCAAGCTGAACCGCTCGGTCGTGAGCCACGGCTTCGCGCTCAACCTGACCGCGGATCTCGAGTACTTCGACGGCATCGTCCCGTGCGGTCACGCCGACCTTCGCCCGACGTCGGTCGAGGCGCTGACAGGCGCCCGCATCGACACCGAATCCGCAGCGCGCGGCTACGCGCCGCATTTCGCTGAGGCGTTCGGCGTCGAGCTCGCCTGGGCGGCGGCCGACCCCTTGCGGCCCGTCGTTCCCGCCTCCTGAACAGCGAGACCTCAGCCGCGCGCTGATCGTCCAGTAGGGTGTTGGCGATGGACGCCGTCGCGGACCCTTTTCTGACATTCAGCCTGCCCGCGTGGCTGGCAGATCCAGGATGGTGGCACGAGGCGACCAGGGCGGTGCGCCTTTTCATCCTGCAGCACCAGACCAGCGGCCTTTTCATCGTCATCCTGCTGGAGGAGATCGGCATCCCGCTGCCCGCGCCGGGCGACGTGGCCATCACCTACGGCGGCTACCTCACGACCACCGGCGCCATCCCGTATCCGCTGGCCTACGTGGCGGTGGTGACGGGCGCGGCGATAGGGGCGACCATCAACCTGACGATCACTCGCCGGTACGGAAGACCGTTCATCGGCCGCTTCGGACGGTACGTGGGCATTACCGATGAAAAGCTGGCTCAGGCCGAGCGGATCTTCAAGCGCTGGGGGCCCTGGGCGATCATCGTCGGCCGGCACATCCCGGGCATGCGGATCGTGCTTTCTGCGCTGGCGGGAATACTTAACGTCCCCTACCGCGTTTTCATACCGTGCGTACTTGTGTCAGCCACGATCTGGGCGGCGATCTTCCTGGAGTTGGGAAGGCTGCTTGGGCCGCGCGCACGAGAGCTGTTTGGACTGTTTCCAGCGCATCTGATCCCTTGGTTTTTGCTGGGTTTGGGTGTGCTTCTGATCGGGTATTTGGGATATGAGCATGGATTCAAACCGAAAGCGTGGAGGCACCCCGTCGAAGACCGCCAGTGAGCTGGTCCGTCTTGACGCAGTCACCCTGGACGAGGACGACGAGATCCTTCCTGACTTCGAGGCCGAGGTCGACGACGGCCGCCGCGTCTGGGTGACCGCGGTGCTGGAGCGGACCGCCGTGGTCGAGCCCGCCCCTGGCGAGCCCAAGGTGCTGGTGAACCGGCACCGCCTGCTTGTGGATCCTCGCCGGCTTCGGGTTCGTCACCTGGCAAGCAAGGAGGCCGCGCGGCGTGGTCGCGAGGCGGCCCGGCAGCTTCGGCTGCAGGAGCACAACCCGGCGGCTTAGGCCGTAATGCTTGGGATTTCCCCAGGTCGGGCTCGGCCGGAGCCGAATTAGGGTTCTGGTAAGCTTCCCTACCGCCGAACCTACCCGGCGATCAATCCGCGGCCGCCACAATGCCGCCTAGCCCGAGGAAGACCGCCATATGGAAAAGCCCGCCGACCTAGTGTCGCTCGCCAGCATCGTCCCTCCCGCCAATCACGAGGTTAGTGGCGGCTTCAACGCCATCGTCGACGGCAAGCAGGTACGAGTGCGGGCGGTGCTGGAGCGGACGGTCGTGATCGAGCACCACGAAGGCGGCGAGCGCAGCGTCGTGCGCAAGGACGCCATCCTGGTCAAGCCTTCGGCGGTGGCCTTCGTGCCAGGCAACCCCAACAACGGTGTCGGCCCGCGGCAGTGGCGCCGGCTGCCGGGCAAGCCCCCGGCGACCCCGCGCCCGGCCCAGTAAGGCTCTCCCTCCCCCCACCTAACCTCCCCGCGGAGCGGGGAGGGAATCAGTCGATCAGCTTCAGCGCCGCCAGGGTCAAGAACTGCGGGAAATCCTTAGCCAGCGCGACCTGCTCGAACACCGTCCGTGCCTCGGTGAACCGACCCTTCGCCCACAGCTCCTCGCCCACGCGCTCCCTGACCTTGCCGAGTTCTTCGTCAGCGATCTCCCGCGCCAGGTCGTCGGTGACGACCGCGCCCTCGGCGAGATGCGCCGAGTGGCGGATCCACTGCCAAACCTGCGAGCGCGAAATCTCCGCGGTGGCGACGTCCTCCATCAGGTTGTTGATCGCCGCCGCGCCCACCCCGCGAAGCCACGACTCGATGTACTGGATGCCCACGCTGACGTCCAGACGGAGCCCGTCCTCGGTGAGGGTCCCGCCCGGCACCCGCACGTCGAGCAGCTGTGACGCGCTGACCGATACCTCGGGCCGTTGCCGCTCGAGTTGGTTCGGGCGATCGCCCAAGACTCGATCGAACGACTGAGTGGCGATTTCCACCAGGTCCGGGTGCGCGACCCACGTCCCGTCGAAGCCGTCTCCCGCCTCGCGGTCCTTGTCCTCCTTGACCTTCGCCATCGCCACGCGATTCACGTCCGCGTCGCGTCGCGACGGAATGAACGCTGCCATCCCACCCATCGCGTGCGCGCCGTGCTTGTGGCACGTCTTGACCAGAAGCTCGGTGTACGCGCGCATGAACGGCACGGTCATGGTCACCTGCGCGCGATCAGGCAGCACGAAGTCCGGCCGGTTCCGGAACTTCTTGATGATGCTGAAGATGTAATCCCAGCGGCCCGCATTCAACCCGCTCGAATGCGTGCGCAGCTCGTACAGGATCTCCTCCATCTCGAAAGCGGCGAGGATCGTTTCGATCAGAACGGTCGCGCGGATCGTGCCCCGCGGAATCTTCAAAGCGTCCTGTGCGAAGTCGAAAACGTCGTTCCACAGACGCGCCTCGAGGTGGCTCTCCAGCTTCGGGAGGTAGAAGTACGGACCGCTTCCCTTGTCGAGCAGGCGCCGCGCGTTGCGAAAGAAGTACATCCCGAAATCGAACAGGCTGCCCGACATTGGCTTCCCGTCCACCTCGACGTGCCGCTCCTCGAGGTGCCAGCCTCGCG
>VBFW01000142.1 GCA_005880525.1 Chloroflexota bacterium
TCCTCGCCGAAGCCAAGGTGATCTGAGATGGCGAAGGTTTGCGTCTACGCAGAGCTCAGCGACGGCAAGCTCAACTCGGCAGTCCCCGAGATCATGGCCAGGGCGCGCGAGCTTGGTGACGTCAGCGTGGTCGCGCTCGGGACCGGCTCCAAAGAGGCGGCGGCAACGCTCGGCAAGCACGGCGCGAAGGTCGCGTACGTGAAAGAGGACAAGGTCTTCGACGACTACCTGGCCGAGCCCGCGACCGACGTGATGCACGCGCTCCAGCAGCAGGACGCGCACGACCTGATCCTCTTCTCCTTCACCACCGACTCGCGCGACATTGCCGGTCGCCTCGCGGCCCGGCTCGGCACCGGCCTCATATCCAATGCCTCCGATATCACCGCGGAGGGTGGGAGCTTCGTCGCCAAGGTGCCCTACTTCGGTGGCGCGAAGGTGGCCTCGATGAAGGCCAACGGCAAGCCCGCCATCGTGCTCATCAGGCCCAAGTCCTTCGAAGCATCGGAGACCGGAGGCAGCGCCGACGTCAAAGACGCGCCGGGTTCTGTTGGCGACGGCTCGAAGCGCGCGCACATCTTGGAACGTGTCGCCGAGGCCTCCGAGAAGGTGAAGCTCGAGGATGCGCGGGTGGTCATCAGCGGGGGGCGGGGGATGGGCGGGCCCGACAACTTCCCGCTGCTCGAGGACCTCGCCGGCGCTCTCGGTGGCGCGGTCGGCGCAAGCCGCGCGGTGGTCGACGCCGGATGGGTGCCTTACTCGATGCAGGTCGGCCAGACCGGCAAGTCGGTGCGGCCGGGCGTGTACATCGCGGTCGGCATCAGCGGCGCGATGCAGCACACCGTCGGCATGAAGACCTCGAAGGTGATCATCGCGATCAACAAGGACGCGGAGGCGCCGATCATGAAGATCGCCGACCTTGGCGTCGTGGGCGACGCTCTGAAGATCGTGCCGGCGCTGACCGCCGCGGTCAAAGCCAAGAAAGGCAAGTCGTAGACCACGGACAGGGAAGAGGCCGAGCGCCTCGCCGCCGAGCGGGCGGCGCTGAGGCAAGCAAAGGACTTTGAGGCCGCCGACTCGATGCGCGCACGGCTCAACGACGCCGGCTGGGAAGTTCTCGACGGCCCGTCAGGCAGCGAGCTGCGTTCACTCCGCGCCCAATCGCCCTCGGGCGTTCCTACCGCGCCGCGTCGGGTCACTCTGCTGACCGTCGTTCACGGCTGGAAACCCGACGCCGAGCGCTGGCTTCTGTCGGTCTTCACCCACTGCAAGGCTGACTTCGAGGCGCTTGTCGTCGACAACTCCGGCGACGTGGGGATCGCCTCATGGCTGGACGGCCGGGCGGCGGAGCGGCTTCGCGTCATCCGGCTCGACCCGCCGCTCGGTTTCGGCGCCGCGGTCAACGCCGGCATCGAGGCGGCCGCCGGCGAGGTCTGCGTCCTGTTCGACCAGAGCGTCGAGCTGAAAGGCGACGCGATCACGCCGCTGCTGACCGAGCTCGACGATCCGTCGGTGGCTGTGGCCGGACCTTTCGGAGTGCGGGCCAAAGGCACGCTCAAGGAGTTCGACGAAAGCGCCGGCCCAGACGTGGATGCCGTCGAGGGCTACTGCATGGCGTTCCGGCGCGCTGACGCTCTGGCCGCGGGCGGCTTCGATCCGAAGTTCCGGTTCTACCGCATCGCCGACATCGAGTTCAGCTTCCGGCTGCGCGACCGCGGAGGCCGCGCCGTGGTCGTGCCGGACCTGCTCGTGGTGAAGCATGAGCACCGCCTGTGGGAGGCGACCGAGCCTGCCGAGCGCGACCGCCTTTCGCGCCGCAACCTGTACCGGTTCCTGGACCGATGGAGGGATCGCACCGACCTGATGGCCGGGGAGACCCAGCCGCCTCAATAGAATTCCCATCGGTGGCCGACGAATACAAGAGCCGTGTGTCGGACCTGCACGCGCGCAGGAAGAAGAACCTGGGTATGGGCGGCGCTCAGCGCATCGCCAAGCAGCACGAGAAGGGCAAGCTGACGGTTCGCGAGCGCATAGACCTGCTCTTCGACAAGGGCACGTTCGTCGAGCTGGGCTTGCTGGCGGAGCAGCAGCCGATTCGAGGCATCGAGCCGGCGCCTGACGGCTCACCAGCGGACGGCGTCATCACGGGCCACGGCGAGATCGACGGCCGGCAGGTGTGGGTCATCGCTTACGACTTCACCGTCATGGCCGGCTCGATGGGCGCCGTGGGCGAGCAGTTCAAGGCCGCGCGCGTGCGCGAGCTGGCCCTCCGTTATCGGAAGCCGATCGTGTGGCTGCTCGACTCGGCGGGCGCGCGCATCCAGGAGGCGACGGGCTCCACGTTCGCCGGCACTGGCTGGCTCTTCTACGACCAGGTTGTGATGTCGGGTGTGATCCCGCAGGTCGCGGCGATGCTCGGGCCGTGTGCCGCCGGCACCGCATACATCCCGGGCCTGGCCGACTTCGTGCCGATGGTCAAGGAGACGTCGTCGATGTCGCTGGGCGGCGCGCGCCTGGTGAAGGCGGCGACGGGCGAGGACGTGACCGACCACGACATGGGCGGGTCACAGGTGCACTGCTACGAGTCGGGAGTGGGGGACAACGAGGTCGACGACGACGCGGCGTGCATCGCGTCGGTGCGGCGCTTCCTCTCCTACCTGCCCTCCAACAACTCCGAGCCGCCGCCGCGCATGCCGTCGGACGACCCGCCCGACCGCCTGGTCGATGGCCTCGACAAGATCGTCCCGAGCAACCCGCGCGCCGCATACGACGTGAAGCGGGTGATCAAGTCGGTGTTCGACGAGGACTCATGGTTCGAGGTCAAACCGACCTGGGCGAAGAACATCGTCATCGGCTTCGCTCGCGCCGGGGGCCACCCGGTCGGTGTGGTCGCGAACCAGCCGATGTCGAAAGGCGGAATCCTCGACTCCGACTCTGCGGACAAAGCAGCGCGCTTCATCCGCATGTGCGACGCGTTCAACGTGCCGCTGGTCTATCTGATGGACGTGCCGGGCTTTATCGTCGGGTCGCAGGTCGAGAAGGACGGCATCATCCGCCACGGCGCCAAGATGCTCTACGCCACGTCGGAGGCGACTGTGCCGAAGATCACGGTCATCATGCGCAAGGCCTACGGCGCGGGCTACTACGTGATGTGCGGCAAGGGCTACGGACCGGACGTGGTGGTCGCGTGG
The DNA here is from genome assembly GCA_005880525.1 of Chloroflexota bacterium. Lineage (GTDB taxonomy): Bacteria > Chloroflexota > Dormibacteria > Dormibacterales > Dormibacteraceae > CF-118. The sequence goes on from VBFW01000142.1 coordinate 3,189, forward strand.
CCGTTCGCCGAGATCTCGGTGATGGGCCCCGAGGGCGCCGTCAACATCATCTTCAACAAGCAGATCGAGGCGTCCAGCAACCCCGAGGAAACGCGCGCTCAGCTGCTCAACACGATCCGCGCGCAGATCAACCCTTACCTGGCCGCCGGTTGGGCGATGATCGACGATGTGATCGACCCCGCCGAAACTCGCCGGGTCATCATCCACGGCCTCGAGCAAGCCCGCACCAAGAAGGTCGACCGCCCGTGGCGCAAGCACGGCAACATCCCGGTATGAAGCCCCGCGCCGCCTGCCGCACAGCCACACCCCTGGCGGGGCCCTCCCTCCTCCCGGCGACCCTCCCCCTCGCCAACGCACCACGCGCCAACGAATTTGCGCGAGTTGAAAGGGCGATACAACCCAGCCTGTTAAGGCCGTGACCCGAACCATCATCACGGCCGCCCTTACCGGCGTCCTCGCGACCCGCGACCAGTGCCCGGCCATCCCGTACACGCCCCGCGAGATCGGCGAAGAGGCCGCACGGGCGGCACAGGAGGGCGCGGCCATCGTCCACATCCACGCCAGGACCCCCGAAGGCGGCCCCGACTGGTCGGTCGAAACCTTCGCGCAGATCTACACCGAGGTGAGAGCGCGATCCGACGTGATCGTCAACTTCTCCACCGGCGCGGTCGGCGTCCCAGCCGAGCAGCGCATCGCCCACATCAGAGAGCTCAAGCCCGAGATGGCCGCGCTGAACATGGGCAGCATGAACTACGCGATCTACTCCGAAAGGCGAAAGGAGTTCATCCACGACCACGTCTTCGCCAACCCCTTCAAAGACATCAGCTTCTTCCTGAAAACGATGAACGAGGCGAACATCCGCCCCGAGCTCGAGTGCTTCGACACCGGCCACATCGGCAACACTCGCCCGCTCATCCACCAGGGAATCCTCAACCCGCCCTATCAGTTCAGCCTCATCATGGGCGTGCTCGGCGGCATCCCCGCCTCCACCCGCCACCTCATCGACCAGGTCGACACGCTCCCGCCACAATCGCACTGGCAGGTCATCGGCATCAGTCTCGCCCAGTGGCCGCTCGTCGCCGCGGCCATCACCATGGGCGGCAACGTACGCGTCGGTCTCGAAGACAACTTCTATCTGGAGGAGGGGCGGATGGCGAAGTCCAACGGCGAGCTCGTTGCGAAGGCCGCGCGCATGTGCAAAGAGCTCGGCACCGAGGTAGCGTCGCCGGCCGACGCCCGCAAGCAGCTCGGACTCGAGCCGGCACCCAGGCCCGCGCCGGCCATGCACCGCTCCAATTAGATGGAAGTAAAGGCCGAGCTCGTGGGCAGCGTCTGGAAGATCACGTCGAAGCCCGGCGACCAGGTGGCCGAGGATGACGTGCTCATGATCCTCGAGTCGATGAAGATGGAGATTCCCGTGACCGCCCCCAAGGCAGGACGAGTGAAAGAGATTCGCGTCAAGGAAACCGACGTCGTGAAGGAGGGCCAGGTTCTGGTGGTTTTGGAGTGAGCGAATTGCCGGTCAAGGTCAAGGTCCAGGACAGCGCCAGCCAGGTCGTCTACACGGATGCCGTTCTGATCAACGGCAACCCGCTCGGCTTCGTCCTCAACTTCGGCCAGTGGGCGCCCGAGGAGCCCGGGCTGGTCCGCGTCTATTCGCGCGTGGGCATGAGCCCCAATCACCTGAAACTGCTCTCGCAGCTCCTGTTGCAGAACGTGCAGGCCTACGAAGCGCGCTTCGGAGAGATGGTCGTGACCGAAGACCGCGCCGCCAACGCGCACCGCATCGGCTTCGACACTGAGCCACCCAGACCACCAGCTCGTTGAGCTCAGCCCAGCTCCTGCTCCGCTATCAGGCGCTGGTCGATCGAGAGCGCGCCCTCCGCGAGTCGATCGCAGCCACCGAGGCGAGGCTGGAGTCCGACCCCGCCGTCGTCGAGCGCGAGGAGACGCTTGCCTCGGCGCGCACGACACAGGACGAGGTCGCCGTGCGACTGCGCGAGTCGGACAAGGTGCGCGAAGAACATCGAGCCCGCCTCAGCTCGAGACAGAAGGAGCTGATGAGCGGGCGAATCCGCAACCCGACCGAGCTCTTGCAGATGTCCGATGAGGTTGCGCATATGAAGGCCCGCTTCGCCGACGAGGAGGAGGCCCAGATGCGAATCATGGAGGACGCTGAGGCCGCCGATGAATCCGTTCGCTCGGCGACCAAAGAGCTCGAGGACGCAAGACGCACCTCCGCCGAAGAGGAACCCGGACTCCGCACCGAGCTCGCCGAATGGAAGACCGAGCTCGCGGACCTCGTCACAGACAAGGATGCGATCTGGGCCCAGGTGCCGCCGCGCGACCAGGCTCTCTTCAGCCGCATCCGCGTCCGGCCTGCGATCGCGCGGGTCAGCGGCACCGAGTGCGCGGCGTGCCACGTCACCATCACGTCGTCCGGAATGCAGATCCTGCGCAAGGGCGACGCGCTCGTGCAGTGCGAGAACTGCGGCCGCATCCTCGTCGCTCGTTGACGAAGTTCCTGCGCCTCCGCGCCGATGGCGCCTCGCGCGGCAATCCAGGACCCGCCGCCACGGGCATCGTCATCGAGGACGAGGACGGCATGAAGCTGAGGACCATGCACCGCTGGCTGGGGGTGATGACCAACAACGAAGCCGAGTACCACGCCCTCATCGACGGTCTCAAAGCGGTCGAGTCGTGGAAGCCGGACCAGCTCGAGGTCTGCCTCGATTCCAAGCTGGTCGTCGAGCAGGTGAACGGAGGCTACCGGGTCAAGGAAGCGAGGCTGAAGGAGCTGCACGCGCGCGCGAAAGAGCTTCTGGACCTGTTCCCGAATGTCACGGTCAAGCAGGTACCGCGCGAGCAGAACAAGCGCGCCGACTACCTCGCCAACCAGGCTCTCGATGAGCATGGCAAGGGTTAACTACTCGGTCAGCACTGACCTGGACCCAGGGGTCGTTTGGGACGCCATCACCGAGTTCGGGCCAAGGCGCGCCGAGCTGTGGCCCGACCTGTCGCCTGAGTCATTCAAGGTGCTGGAGCGAGGCGACAACTGGGCGCGGGTCAAAGAGGGAACCGCGAGCCTCGGCATCTGGTCGATCGAGCACTACGAGTGGAACGAGCCCGTGATCACCGCAACCGTCGAGGAGGCCAATGCCGCCCAGACCGGCGGCACCTGGCGAATGGAGGTCCAACCCGGGCCAAATGGCGGCTCCATCCTCACGATCGCCATGGATCGCAAGGCGAAAGGCTTCGTCGGCCACATCATCCACGGCATGTTTCAGGTCACCAACGGCCGTTTCCTCGCGGCCAGGACGCGACGCATGCTCGCGAACATCCATGGGTAGACTTACTGCCGGGCCGAGGCGGACGGGT
>VBFW01000143.1 GCA_005880525.1 Chloroflexota bacterium
GGCCGTGGCCGAAGCACCTGGCGACAGCTACAACCCACTGTTCCTCTACGGAGGGGTGGGCCTGGGCAAGACGCACCTGATGCACGCCATCGGCCATGAGGTGCACGACCGCTTCCCGCGCAAGCGCGTCGTCTACCTGACGTCGGAGCAGTTCACCAACGAGGTGATCAGCTCCATCGCCACTGCTCGCATGGGCGAGTTCAGGCACAAGTACCGCACGGTCGACGTGCTGCTCATCGACGACGTTCAGTTCCTCGCGGGGAAAGACAGGACGAAGGAAGAGTTCTTCCACACCTTCAATGCGCTGCACGAGATCAACAAGCAAATCGTCATCTCCTCCGACCGTCCCCCGAAAGAGATTCCGACACTGGAGGACAGGCTGCGATCGCGATTCGAGTGGGGCCTCATCGCCGACATCCAACCGCCAGACTTCGAAACTCGCCTCGCGATCCTCCACTCCAAGCTGGGCGGCCGCACAAGCCTTGTGCCTGAGGAAGTCCTGAACTTCATCGCGCACAAGGTCCAGCGCAACATCCGCCTCCACTCCGTTCTCGTGCCCGTTCTGATGACCGTTCGTGCTCGGGCTGTCGCCGTCCTCCACGTCGGTCGCCACCAGCGGCGGCCGATGGTTGCTCGGCGCGATGACGAAGTCGATGCCGACCTCGGCGCCGGTCACAGCCTGCAGCGTTTCCTGGATGAGGCCCGAGAAACGATCTTCGAGCCAGTCCTTCGCGAGCTTGCTCGGGACACCGATGCGGAATGTGCTGCCGTTCGCCGACACGACCGACGTGTTCTTGAGCCACATGTCGTACGTGCGCTTGGCGAGCTGGAAGCGGAGCTCCTCCTGGACCTGGGACCAGATCTGATCCTGGTTCATGTCACGCCCTCCCCGATGTGGTTGCCCGCCGGCAGTGCGTCAGAAAGCGCGCCAATGCGCTCGTCGCCGCCTGGGAACAACGGGCCGCCGACTTATGCATATGCTGTGGATAACCTGGGTCAAACTGGCGGTCCGAGCTGGCCGCCGGCCGGACCGCCGCGCGGCGTTTTCGCCCTGGATTCGGGTGCTCACGTTCAACCGATGACCTTCGAATTTCCAGGACCGCCTCCCATGTACCTGTGGATAAGATCGGAGCAGATTTCCACAGGCTCGGGCTGCCTGCTTGTCTGAAATCTCCCTACCGACCGATGTCTTTTATGGAAGCGCCGTTGTACGCTTTAGCCCTAGTACCAATCTATGATAAGGCCTAGGTGCTGGTGGGAGACCTGTACTGGGATGTGGTGAGCAGCGCGCTTGCCTGGCTTCCGGGCGGGGATTGTAGCACCGCCCCGGTGCTGTCGCAAGGCATTTTGGAAATGCGATGAAGTGATACCGATGGTGTAGCGCTGGAACCACCTTTTCGATCGCAGATTCCATCGTTCGGTACACTACCGCGGTCCACATCATGAAGAGAACCTTCCAGCCCAAGAAGCGATACCGCCGCCGCGTGCATGGATTCCTTCGCCGGATGAGCAGCAAGGGCGGCGGGCACGTCATCCAGAACCGTCGCCGCAAGGGTCGTCACAGGCTCACCAAGTAGCCGGCCGCCGTCGTGAAGAGGCGGTTCCGGCTTCGCCGGAAATCGGATTTCGACGATGCCATGCGGGGCAAGCGCGTTTACAGCGGCCGAGGCCTGCTCGCGCTTGCGGTCCCCAACAGCGGCCCTGAGACGAGAGTCGGGGTCACAGTCAGCCGGCAGCTCAAGGGAGCGGTCGATCGCAATCGCGCCAGGCGCCGGGTGCGGGAAGCGGCGCGGGCCTCCCTGCTCGTCGGAGATTCAGGCGCCGAGCAGCGGGGAATACGATATGACGTGGTCCTGATCGCCCGGCCCGCCGCGCTGACCCTGCGGTTCGCCGACCTTAAAGAGGAGACCGAACAGGCGGCTCTCCGGCTCACCGAGCGCATCTGATGACACGTGTGATGCTGGCTGCCATTCGTGGTTACCAGATGTCGTTCTCGAAGATCCTCCCACCATCGTGCCGCTATTACCCGTCTTGCTCCCACTACACGTATGAGGCGGTCGAGAGATATGGCTGGTTGAAGGGTGGATGGATGGGGGCCGCGCGAATTGCGCGCTGTCATCCGTTCGCCAAAGGCGGCTACGATCCGGTCCCCTGATCACCTTCTAGGAGAATTCAAGCCATCTATCTGAGCTCGATCCTCGACATCTTCCAGCCGATCATCAAGCTCTGGGAGCTGGTGATCGAACACCCGCTGGGCTCGCTGCTCAGCTTCATGTACGACCATCTGGTCGGCTTGCCGTTCATCGACACCATCGGCGCCTACGGCGTCGCGATCATCGTCGTGACCATCCTCATCCGGCTGGCTCTAGCGCCGCTGCAGCAGTTCCAGCTCGTGACCCAGCGCCGCACCGTAGCCGAGCAGCGAAAGGTCGCGCCAGAGGTGGCGCAGCTGAAGAAGAAGTACGGCAAGGACTCGCAGAAGCTCAACGCCGAGATGATGAAGCTCTACCAGGAGCACGGCGTCAACCCGCTCGGCGGCCTGGTGGGCTGCCTTCCGCTGATCGTCCAGATCCCAGTGCTGACGGCGCTTTACTGGGTGTTCCGGAACGCGCACGTCGCGTCGCCGCACTTCCTCTTCGTGCCCGACCTGATGGCCTTTCCGACCCAGGTGCCCATCCTGCACGGGCTGCCGATCCCGGCGATCGCCTACCTGATCTTTCCGCTGCTCGCCGCTGCTACCACCTTCGTGCAATCGAAGATGCTGCAGGCGCCGGCGCCGCCGAACCCGACCGAGCAGGAGCAGCAGACCCAGCAGGTGCAGCGAATGATGGTCGTGATGTCGCCGCTGATGATCGGGTACTTCGCCCTACAGGTTCCGGCGGGCCTCGGGCTCTACTGGTTCGTCGGCAACTGCGTCAGTATCATTCAGCAGTACTTCGTGGTCGGGTGGGGAAGCCTGCGGCCGAAGAGAGGCGGCTCACAGCCACCGATAACCCAGCCGAAGGGAGCGGGTCCGCCCAAGAACGGCGGCGGCCCCGGCAACGCGAAGCAGCTGCCGAGGCGCGTTCAGGGTGGTCGCGCCAAGGCGAAGGACGCCAAGAGACGCGCGTCCTAGCGGGCGAGGGGGTCAGGACTAATCGAGATGAGGTCAACAAGACGATGAGATCTGCAGAAGGTCGAGGACGCACTCTCGACGAAGCGGTTGACTCCGCCCTGATCGAGCTGGGGGAGACGCGACGCAACGTCGATGTCAGGGTCGTGAGGGAAAGCCCCGACGAGACAGTGGTCGAGGTCACCGTGATGGAGGCTCCTGCCGCCGCCGGCGAGTCGCCGGTCAACGGCAAGGCGGAGACGGTCCGGACGCTGCTGGAAGGATTGCTCAAGCACATGGGCGTGCGGGCTTCCGTCCAGGTGCGCGTCGGCAGCGACCCGATCACGCTCGACGTCACGGGCCGCGATCTCGGCGCTTTGATCGGCTGGCGCGGCGAAACGCTGCGTGCTCTGCAGTCGGTGACGAACGTGATGGTGGGCAAGCACCTCAACGAGGGCGAGCGAGTCATTGTCGACGTCGAGCGGTACCGGCAGCGCCGCGAGCACACAGTGCGCGAGATCGCGCTGCGCGCCGCGCGCCAGGTCAAGATGACCGGCGACGCGATCACGCTCGACGCGATGCAAGCCTTCGAGCGGCGCGCGATCCACCTGGCGCTCGAGGGCGATCCTGACGTGACCAGCTCCAGCATCGGCGAGGACCCCGACCGCCGCGTCGTCGTCGGGCCGCGCAAGCCGGCCGACGCGTAGCCGCCGCTGACATGTCCGCCCGGTCCGCGGCGCAGCGGATCCGGAAGGCGATCGCCGTCGTCAACGCCGTCGTGGACGGCGCCGGAGACGAGGAGATCACGCCGACCGAGATCGCCGAGGCGATTCGCGACTGCCTGGAGATGGCTGAGCTCGCAGGGGTGCCCAACGTCCGCAAGTACCTGGGCGAGGCGCTCGACGCGACCTCGGACGGCATGCCCGCGGACTTCGTCGCCATGACTCTTTACGCCGCGCTCGGCGCGCTGCAGGAAGGACTTCCGTCCTGACAGCCGCCCACCGCCTCCAGATGCTTCCAGGCGGCGCGCGCCTCGTCACCGCTTCGATGCCGCAGCGGCTCTCGGCGAGTCTCGTCTTGATGTTCGGCGGCGGTTCGCGCCTGGAGGACGATCGACTCGCCGGCGTTTCGCATTTCATCGAGCACCTCTTTTTCAAGGGCACCCGGCGCCGGCCGACATCGAAGGAGATCGCCGACGCGATCGAGGGAATCGGCGGGTTCATCAACGCATCCACCGACAAAGAGCTGACCGCGTACTGGGCGCGAGTACCGGCCGAGCACATGGAGCTCGGGCTCGATGTGCTGTTCGACATCGTGTCGAACTCGAAGCTCGAGCCGGCGGACATCGAGCGCGAACGGTCGGTGATCCTCGAGGAGCTGAAGATGTACCAGGACCAGCCGCAGGAGCACGTGCAGAACCTGCTCGAGGAGCTGATCTGGCCTGGCCACCCGCTGGGCCGCGACATCGCCGGCACGCTGGCGTCTGTGGCGAAGCTGACGCGCGACGACATCCTCGAGTACGCAGACTCTCACTACCGCATGCCGAACCTCGTCATCGGCGCGGCCGGCATGATCGACGACTCGGTTGTCGCCGGCGCCGTGACCTCGAAGCTCTTGTTGCCGCGCGAGCTCGACGGCGCGGAGCTGGCGGAACCACCGGGTCCGCTGAGCGGCCCAAACCTCGCCATGCGCCGGCAGCGCACCGAGCAGGCGCACATCTGCCTGGGGATGCGGGCGCTGAGCTACATGCACCCCGATCGCTACGTGCTGGACTTGCTGAACACGGTTCTCGGCGAAGGGATGAGCGCGCGTCTGTTCCTCAACATCCGCGAAAGGCTCGGGCTCGCGTA
>VBFW01000144.1 GCA_005880525.1 Chloroflexota bacterium
GTCGCCGACTGGCGCGAACCCTGCGGGCGCGGATCGGGGAGTACCCCACGTGACGCCGCCGTCGTGGGTGACGTACAGGTAAATCTGGTTTGCCGTGGCGTTGTCCGGCCCGTTTGGATCGCGGTAGGCCACCGGCAGGATGCCTTCCCGGCCGTCGAACGCGGGCTGCGAGAAGGTCCGTGTCGAGCAGCAAGCCTCGTGCAGGAACAACGCTTGCCACGATCGCCCGCCGTCCACTGTGGTGAACAGCACGTCGTTGCCGGGATACCAGCCTCGCTGGGGGTCGCTGAAGGTCACGTGGTAGTTGCCGACGCCGTAGACCCAGCTCATCGGCGCCGACTGCGGCAGCGGCCCCACCAGCTTCCAGGTCTTGGCGCCGTCGGCGGTCGCGTACAGCACTTCGTGGCCGAGGCCGACCTCCGGTGAGGTCGAATCGATCCAGCCGTGCAGCGAGTCGAGGAAATAGACGCCTCCGGTGGGGATGCCATTGGCCGGCAGCCCGGTCCACGTCGCGCCGCCATCCGAAGTGTGGTACAGCGCCAGGGCGCTGGTCGCCGGCTGCGGCCGGCAAGACTGATCGAGGGCTCCGCAGTTCGTGCCCCCCAGGTCGATCGACCAGATATAACCCTCCTGGCCGAACATCTCCATGCCGTCGTATACCCCGACGAAGCGCAGGCGCGCAAACCAGCTGCGACCGCCATCCCGCGATTGCAGCAAGATGCTTTCCGGCGTCATCAGATCGCGCTGCACCACGAACAGCGAGTCGGCGGTGACTGATGCCAGGGAATAGGCGGGCCTGTTCAACTGACCGCTCGAGCCGGGAAACACGATGTTGATGTGGCTGAGCAGGGTTGGTGTGACGAGGACGGCGATCATCACTGCTGCGAGCGCACCGGCAAATGCAGCCGCCCGTCGCGGCCGGGAGAGCGTTCGCCGACGCGGCTCGTCCCATGGAATTGCCGCCACGACCCGATCCTCGAGGCCCTGGTTGGGCTCGTGATCCTGGTCGAAAGCGTCGCGAATCTCGACCGCCAGGCGCTCTTCGCTCACGACGTCACCTCCGCGGTCGCCAGCTGTGATCGCAGCCGGCGTGTAACTCGATGCAGACGAGACTTCACGGCCCCCATCCGGATGCCCAGCACCTGCGCCACCTCGCGGCCGGGCAGGTCCAGGGCGTAATAAAGGTGGAGCAGAAGCTGGTCGTCATAGGCAAGCCGCTCGATCTGGTTGCGCAGGTCGATGCCACTCGCGAGATCTCGCTCACCCGCCTCGCGCTCCACCGGCTCTGCGAACCGCAGCACGGACCACCATCGCTGGCGGCGGGCCATTCGACACTCGTTGGCGACGATCGCAAGAAACCAGGGCCGAGCCGTGCCCAGGTCAGGCCGGATGCGGTGGCGATGGCGCCAGCCCTTGAGCGCCATCTCCTGCACCGCATCCTCGGCGGCTCCGCGGTCGCCGAGCATCGCCAGGGCCAGCCGGAAAGCAGGTTGGATCACGGGGCGCAGGACCTCCTCGAACGCGTGGCGGTCGCCCTGCCGAGCCCGGCTCAGCAGGTCGATCTCATTCATGTTTCCCGTCAAATGCGCGAGGTCCCGTCAAAGTTTCGTGGGTCGATGAGTTTGGGGCCGCCGCCGGGTCTAAACACATAGAAATCCACGCGGAGGTCACTCAACATGGCAACCACTACGACGAGTTACCGCAAGGAGACGCTGGACGTCCCGGGCGCGACGCTCTACTACGAGGTTCGCGGCAGCGGCCCTGCGCTCCTCTTGATGCCCGGCGGCCCGGCGGACGCGACCACGTTCCGGCGGATCGAGAACGACCTGGCGCAGCGGTTCACGGTGGTCACGTACGACCCGCGCACCTACTCGCGCAGCATCCAGAAGGAGCCCGTCGCGGACTCCGAGATGGTGCAGGTGTTCGCGGACGACGCGCACCGGCTGCTGAAGAAGGTTGCCGGCGACGACAAGTCGTGCATCTTCGCGAGCAGCGGCGGCGCCACGATCGCGCTGGACCTGATCGCCAGGCACGCCGACCAGATCGACACAGTGATCCTGCACGAGCCGCCGTCGCCCTCGCTCTTGCCGAACAAGGCGGAGGCCCGCGCGGGCTTCGATGACGTCTGCGACACGTGCGAGAAGGAAGGCCTTTTCCCTGCCATGCAGAAGTTCATGGTCCTCGTCGGCGTGCAGGGCGGCCCGCCACAGGCCGACCACGAGCCGACGCCGGAAGAGAAGGCGCAGCAGGCCCTGATGATGGGCAACATGAGCTACTTCTTCGGTCGCTACATCCGCAACATCGGGCGCTACGAGCCGGACCTCGATGCCATCGCCCAGGCGCCTTGCCGGGTGATCGGGGCGATCGGCGCGGAGTCGAACGACAGCCAGCTCGCGTGCGCGGGCGGCAAGCGGGTGGCCCAGATCGCCGGCGGTGAGCCTGTGGTTTTCCCGGGCGACCACGGGGGCTTTGACGGGAAGCCGAAGGAGTTCGCGGCCAAGCTGATCGAGGTGCTGGCGAAATAGCCGCCGTTACAATCGATCTCGTGGGGGAAGCAGCGGTTTCAACCGCGACCGATCTCGGCGAGCTCGAGCAATACCGGTCGCAGCTGACGTCGTACTGCTACCGGATGCTCGGCTCGCCGTTCGATGCCGAGGACGCCGTGCAGGACGCGTTGGTGCGCGCCTGGCGCAGCCGCGATCGCTTCGAGGGCCGCTCGGCGCTCCGTTCATGGCTCTACCGCATCGCCACCAACGTGTGTCTCGACATGATCAAGAGCAGGCAGCGTCGCATCCGCCCGATGGCGCTCGGCCCCGCGCAGGAACCGATCGAGAAGAACCTCAACGTCAGGCCCGAGGCCACCTGGCTCGAGCCGATCCCGATCCAGCTCGTGGCCCCGGATCCCGACCCCGCCGACGTCGCGATCGAGAAGGAATCGATCCGCCTCGCGCTGGTAGCGGCTATGCAGCACCTGCCGGCGAAGCAGCGCGCGGTCCTCATCCTGCGCGAGGTGCTGCGCCTGGAGGCATCCGAGGTCGCTCAGCTGCTGGACACGACTGTGCAGTCGGTCAACAGCGCGCTCCAGCGTGCTCGCGCCACGCTGGCGAAGAGCAACGTGAGCATGACCGACCCGGCGCCGCGCCTCAACGACTCCGACCGGGTCATGCTCGAGCGCTACGTGTCCGCGTTCGAGCGCTACGACCTGTCGGCGCTCACGGCCCTCATCCGCGAGGACGCCACCCAGTCGATGCCGCCATACGACATGTGGCTCAGCGGACGCGACGACATCATGACCTGGTGGTTCGGGCCCGGCATCGGCTGCAAGGGTTCACGCGTGCTGGCTGCGATCAGCGCCAACGGCATGCCGACGTTCGGCCAGTACAAGATCGACCCGAATGGCGGCTACGCGCCGTGGGCGCTGCAGGTCCTGGACCTGAAAGACGGGAAGATCGCCGACATCACGTTCTTCCTGGGCACGGAGCGGCTCTTCCCGCTATTCGGGCTGCCGCTGCACCTCGACTCGTAGGGCTTCCGACAGCCCGCAGAGCTCGATCAGGCCGCGCAGCGCCGGGCTGGCGTTCTCGATCGATAGATCGCCGCCGCGCTCGAGGGCGGCCAGCTGGAGACGCGCCATGCACTCGATGGTCGCCGCGTCGGGCTCGAGTGCCAGGGCGCAGTCCAGGGTGATCTTTCCGATCTTCATCTAAAGCTTCAGACCGCAGCCGCCCCTGAAATTCATCGCCCGACCGATGAGTTGTGAAGGGCATGCAAGTCATTAAGGGCATGAAGACCAACACACGCTGGCCATCGCTGATCGTGCTCTGCATCGGGTTCCTGCTCATCGTCGTGGACATGACTATCGTCAACGTCGCGCTTCCGTCCATCCAGCGCGACCTCCAGTTCACGCAGGCGGGCCTGGCGTGGGTCGTCAACGCTTACCTGATCGCCTTCGGCGGGCTGCTCCTGCTGGCCGGCCGGCTGGGCGACCTGTTCGGCCGCAGGCGCACATTCCTCATCGGGCTCGCCATCTTCATCGGAGCCTCCGTGCTGTGCGGCCTGTCCTTCAACCAGCCGATGCTGATCGCCGCCCGGTTCGTGCAGGGCATCGGCGGCGCGGTCAGCTCCGCAGTGATCCTGGCGATGATCGTCACGCTGTTCCCTGAGCCTGACGAGCAGGCCAAGGCTTTCGGAGTCTTCAGCTTCGTCGCCTCCGCGGGCGCGGCCGTCGGCCTGCTCGCCGGCGGTCTCATCACCCAGGCCGTGAGCTGGCACTGGATCTTCTTCGTCAACGTGCCGATCGGCGCGGTCACGGCTGTGGCGGCCGCGCGGCTGCTCGCGAACGACCGCGGTCTCGGCGTCAGCCGCGGAGCGGACGTGCTCGGCGCCCTTCTCGTGACCGGCTCGCTGATGCTCGCCGTCTACACCAT
>VBFW01000145.1 GCA_005880525.1 Chloroflexota bacterium
TCCACCTCGACGTGGCGCTCCTCGAGGTGCCAGCCCCGCGGCCGCACCAGCAGAGTCGCCACCTTCTCGTTGAGCCGGTATGCCTTGCCCTCCGGGCTGGTGAACTCCAGGCTCCGTTCGATCGCGTCGGTGAGGTTGGCCTGACCGTCGACCAGGTTCGCCCATGTCGGCGAGTTGGCGTCCTCGAAGTCGGCCATGAACACGCGAGCACCCGAGTTGAGCGCGTTGATGAGCATCTTGGCGTCGGTAGGCCCGGTGATCTCCACGCGCCGGTCGCGCAGGTCGTGCGGGATGGACGCGACTTCCCAGTCCGATTCGCGGACCGATTTGGTCGCAGACAGGAAATCGGGAGACTCGCCCGCGTCGATGCGCTTCTGCCTTTCGTCCCTGGCGCGAAGCAGGTCGAGGCGCCGGTCGCCGAATTCGCGCTGCAGCCTCGCGACGAAATCGAGCGCCTCGGCGCTCAGAACCTCGCGGCCGCGGGCGGTGGCGGGTCCTTTGACCTCGACCTGTTCGGTGGTGGCCACTACAGAGCCAACATACAGATTCGGGGGTTGGGCTAGCTGCCGGCCAGGCGCTCCACGATCGGCGCCATCTGCTCGGCTACCTCGCCTGGCACGACGACGTACGAGATGCCGTAGCGCTCGCGGCGCGCCCGCAGGTCGTCCACGATCTGCTCGACCGTGCCGATGAGGAAGTGCGGAATGGCGAGAACTTCGTCGCGCCCCATGTCCAGCCCCGACCCCATCGCCTCGGCGATGCTTTCGCGGTCGTCGGTCACCGTGGCCACGAATATCGTGACGCTGAGCTCCAGCGCATCGAAACGGTCACCGGCAGCCTCCTTCATCCAGGCCAGCTTCTCGTCGGTGGCGGAGGCCATCCCGGTGCGCACCATCTTGCGGTTGATGCGGCCTTCCTGCAGGTTGTAGTTGATGTTGACGATGTCGGCCTCGCGCGCCGCGATGCTCAGCATCTTCCGTCCCCCACCCCCCAGCAGGATCGGAGGGTGCGGCTTCTGTACCGGCTTCGGGGTGCCCTCGAGGTCTTTGACCTGGTAGTGGTTGCCTGAGAACGAGAAGCTGCCCTCAGCCATCAGGCCTTTGATGATCTGGAGGCCTTCGTGCATGCGCTCGATGCGCGTCCCGGCGCTGTCGAGAGGGACGCCGCTCTTGTCGTAGTCGGAGGTCATCCAGCCCGCGCCGAGTCCGAGGTCGAACCTCCCTTCGGAGAGCAGGTCGATGGTCGCTGCCTCCTTGGCGAGCACGACAGGATGGCGATAGTCGTTGTCGAACACGAGCGAGCCGACGCGCAGCGTCGTCGTCGCATCAGCGGCCGCCATCAGCGCCGCGATCGGGCCGGGCTGGTCTGAGAAATGGTCCGGCAGGTAAAGCGTCGCGTAACCCATCGACTCGACACTCTTCGCTGTCTCGCGCCACTGCCGCGCGCTGCCTGCGTGGTGCGCTTGCACGGCGAATCGAAATGGTCGAGGTCGCGCCATCAGGCGATAAGTATGGTTTGGCTCGGCTGGCCGTCCTGGAGCGTGAGGTTCACGCACCTCTAGCGTGGTCAGTGGTGCCGAGTGTCGCGTAGGTACCGAAGTAGGTGTAGCGAATCAGCCGAAGGACTATCGCACAGCAGCCGAAGGCGCCTTGGCTTAGCAGCCGAACTTGCACACCGGAGTGGTGCCGAGGGCCGGATTTGAACCGGCGACACCTTGATTTTCAGTCAAGTGCTCTACCAAGCTGAGCTACCTCGGCACGGCGGGTAATTTTATCCGCGGCCGGATTGGGTCATAATCCGCCCTCGACAGACCGCGGCTACACCTAGTAGGAGGGTGCTTCGTGTTGAGACGCGTCTTCGTCCTTCCGCTCGCTGCAGCCTTTTCGATCATATCGTTCGCCCTGTCCGGCGCCGTCGGCTCCGCAGCGACCACAGACAACCGCAGCGACCTCAAGAACTTCCAGCACGTCTGGGTGATCATGATGGAGAACACCGGATACAGCCATCTGATCGGGAACTCGAACGCGCCGTGGATCAATTCCGCCGCCGCTCAGTTCGGGCTCGCCACGAACTACACCGGCGTAAGCCATCCCAGCCAGCCCAACTACATAGCGGCCACGTCAGGCAGCACAAACGGCGTGACCAATGACGACGACATCACCATCAACGTTGCCAACGTCGTCGACCAGATCGAACCCAGCGGCAGAAGCTGGAAGGCGTACATGCAATCGATGTCCCTGTGCGCCACCAAGCTCGACCACGCCTGTGGCAACCAGCTCTACGAGCGTAAGCACAATCCGTTCGTCTCCTACCTGGACGTGCAGACCAGCGCGTCGCGAATGGCGAACATCGTCGACTTCAGCCAGCTCGATTCCGATCTTGCGTCCGGCTCCGTGGCGAATTACGTCTGGATCAGCCCGGACCAATGCAATGACATGCACGGCCGCGGCGGCACCGACCCCGCGACGGACAGATGCAACTTCGCCAATGGGAACGACCTCATCCGGGACGGTGACGCATTCCTGTCCTCAACTGTGGCCAAGATCATGGCCTCGCCCGCGTGGGGCGGGAACTCGGCCATCTTCATCACGTGGGACGAGAGCGACTTCCCGTTCAACGACGTCAGCGGCTGCTGTGACGCGGTCCCGGGTGGCGGTCACGTCGTAACCCTGGTCATCTCCCACTCCGACCACGCCGCACGCACATCGTCGGTCGCCTACAACCACTACTCGATGCTCGCGACGATCGAGCAGGGATGGCAGATCGGCTGCCTCGCCTTCACCTGCGACTCCGCGAACGTAACCCCGATGAGCGACCTGGTCGGCCCGCAAGGCTAAATCAAACGGCGATGGGCGCCGGAGCGGATCCGGCGCCCATCGTGAAATCGCAAGTAGTGCCCACCCACGAGAACTCGATCGTCATCCTCGGCGCCGGCATGTCGGGGGGTGTCGCGGCGCGGACCCTCCGCGAGGAGGGCTACGACGGCCGCATTGTTTTGATCGGGCACGAGCCGACGCCTCCCTTCGGCCGGCCGCCGCTCTCCAAGTCATATCTGCGCGGCGAGGAGACCCTCGCGGGGTGGATGGTGGTGCCCGAGCAGTGGTACGAGGACAACCGCGTGGTTCGCGTGCACGCCACAGCCGCACGCGTGGATGCCGACACGCACCAGGTGCACTTGAAGGAAGGCGGACCCGTGCCTTTCGACCGGCTGCTGATCACGACGGGCGGTGTGAACAGGACCCTCGAGGTTCCCGGTGCCGATCTACCCGGCGTCCACCAGCTCCGCACCGTGGCCGAGTCCGACGCCATCAAGCAAGACGCCACGCGAGGCGCACGTGCGGTGGTGGTCGGCATGGGGTTCATCGGCTCGGAGGTGGCCGCTTCGCTGATCCAGATGGGCGTCCAGGTGACCGCGGTCCTGCCGGGAGCATCGCCGCTCGAATCGGTGCTCGGCCCGGAGGTGGGGCAGGTCATGGCCGGCATCCATCGCGACGCTGGCGTCGAGCTGTTCAGTAGCGACCACGTGGTCCGTTTCGAGGGTGCGCATCGGATCGAGCGCGCTATCACGCGTCAGGGACGCCGCCTGGCGTGTGACTTCGCCGTGGTCTCAGTCGGCATCAGGCCTGCGGTCGATGCGCTTGCCAGCAGCGGAGTTTCGGTCGACAACG
>VBFW01000146.1 GCA_005880525.1 Chloroflexota bacterium
AAACCGAACCCAGGCCGAACGGCAGCGCCATGAAGTCAGGTGTGCTGGCGGCGGAGGTGGTGCACGACCTGAACCGCCTGGTCAGCCTCGAGATCGAGCTGGCCAAGCAGGAGTTGAAAGAGCTCGCCGTCACCAATGGCATCGCGGCCGCGTGCTTCGCGTTCGCGGGCATCCTGGCGGGGATCGCGCTGCTCGTGGCAGTGCCGGTGATCGTCGTGGTAGCGGTGCCGTGGCACTGGCAGGCCGCGGTGGTGTGGGCGGTGGCTTACGCGCTGATCGCCGCCGGGCTGGCGATCTATGGGCGCATGCGGCTCCGGGTCTCGATGCCTCAGAAGACCATCACGAGCCTGAAGGAGACGAAGGAATGGGCGCTCCAACGGATGAAATCGGCCGGCAGATAGCCGAGACGCGCGAACACGTCGACGAGAACCTGACCATCCTCGAGAAGCGCGCCGCTGCGAACGCGCGGCGGGTTGCCATCATCGTCGCGGCCGGCGTGGCCGCCGGTCTGGTGGTCGGGGGCGGGGCCTTTCTGATCTACCGCCACATGCGCAAACCGGGGATGTCGGAACGACTGCATGACATGATCCCCGACGCGTTGACCGACCTGCCTGAGACCATCAGGACCAGGTTCAAGGGCCGGCCGGTGAAGGTTGTCATCTCCAGCGGCGAGGACAGAGAGTCGGTCTGGGAGTCGATAGCGCGCAAGGTGGCACCGGCCGTCGCGACCACAATGGTCGGCGCCGTCACGGCACGGATCGTTCGACAGCGAGGCGCCAGAGAATCCGCCGATTGATCCGGAAGGTCCTGGACTCGCTTCCGGTCAGGGTCGTGCAGGCGTTCGGCGCGAGCCAGGCGGCCAACTACGCGTCGGGGCTCGCATTCAACGGCCTGCTGGCGATGTTCCCCCTGATGCTTGGCATCCTGGCCATCATCGGGCTGAGTGTTCGCGACCCTGCCAGCGAGGCGAAGTTTCAGGAGCTGATCATCGCGACGTTCCCGGTCTCGGCGCAGGCCGAGCTGCTGCGCGCGCTGCACGGAGTGAAGGACTCGGCCGGACTGCTGGGTGTCGTCTCCATCGGCGGCCTGATCTGGACGGGCAGCGGCGTGTTCGCGACCATGGAGTTCGCTTTCGCTCAGATCTTCGGCATCTCGCAGCGCGACACCGTGCGCCAGAAGCTGATGGGCTTCGTGATGATGATCGTGCTGATCGTCGCTGTCGGCGTGACGGTCGGCGCGAATGTGCTGGCCGGCTTGCTGCCGGGGGCGTGGCTTCTGAGCTTTGTCATCGGCGCGACCGCGATGGTCGCCCTGCTGGTGCTGCTGTACCGACTGGTGCCGAATCGCACCTACGCGCTGCGCCAGGTGCTGCCCGGGGCGCTGCTCGCAGGCGTGCTGATCGAGGTGTTGTCGCTGGCGTTCCCGCTGTACGAGCACATCGCAGGCGGCTTCAACACCTACGGCGCGCAGTTCGCTCTCTTCTTCCTGCTCGCCGCGTGGTTCTACCTGCTGAGCAACCTGATCCTGCTCGGAGCTGTCTACAACAAGTTCCGAGCCGGCAAGCCGGCGCGGCTGGGGCTGCTCGCGAGCCCGACCAAAGAATCACGCGAGGTGGAGCCGGCGAACGAGGTGATCGAGCAGAAGAAGGCCGAGATGCCCGCCGAGTCGGCGCGCCGTCGCGAGCCGCCGCTTGGCAGGCGCGAGGTGAGGTAGGCGCGGCTACGACATTTGTACGGTGACAATCGCAAGGTCCCGCCCATACTGGTGGTCCGATCGGCGGGGGAGATTGCGGGGGATTTGGGTGAGGAGCCCGGGGTGATATGAGCATTGTCGAACTGCCTGGTTGGCGTCTTCGCGGCGTGCCCGAGCGAATGGGCCTGGCGACCAGGCGGGTCCACTTGCAGGTCGTCAGAACCGTTGAGGAGTCGAGGTCTACCGGCTACTGCGACCGGTGCGCGGCGCCTATAGAGCCAGGCGCCGTGATGCACGGCCGCGGAGTTTTCTGCAGCGTGGAATGCTCGCTGGAGGGACCCCGCACCCCGGCCTGAGGGCGAGCTTTCTCGGGCTAGAGGTGACCGAACGGGAGTAGCTCGAGCTGCTCGAAGCGGTCCTGCACCGCCTTGCGCAGCTCGGAGGAGAGGATCTTCAGCCGCTCCTCGGCATTGCGGTCGCCGAGCGCGAGCCCGCGCAACCGCCGCAGCGTCGTCTGGATCGCGTAGAGGCCTGACGCCTCGTCGGTCGCCAGTCTGGCCGCCCCTGAGCGCAGCTCGCGCGCGATCTCGTCCTGTCCGTGCGCTCGCAGCCATGTTGCGAGTCGAGTCGCGGAGGCCAGCACTCGCTGGGTCTTGGGATGGAGGCCCGAAACCGCAGGGTCCCTCTTGCGCGGCGCTTGCAGCGCGGCGAACGGGTTGCGCGAGCGCCTCAGCCCGCGGATGCGGCGGAGCATCGTCATCGTTTGCGGACCGAGGATGACCAGCACGCCGGCCAGTATCAGCAGACCGGCGACGACCCCAATCAGCGCATCCAGCATCTGCAAGCTCTAGGGTACGCTGCGGGGAGAATGGCGGCCACTTACAAGTCGATCGCCGTGGTGACCGGCGCGTCATCAGGAATCGGGGCCGCAAGCGCGCAAGCCCTTGCTGAGCGCGGATACACAGTGGTCGGCGGCGCACGCCGGGTCGACCGCGTGCAGAAAGCGGTCGGGACGTCAGGGCTCGCCCTCGAGCTGGACGTAACTGAAACTGGAAGCGTCGACCGCTTCGTCGCGGAAGTCGGCAAGCGGTACGGCCATATCGACGTCCTGATCAACAACGCGGGCGGCGCGCTCGGTCTCGAGCCCTTGGAAAAGGCGAAAGACGAGGACTGGATCGGCATGTGGAACGTGAACGTCCTCGGCTTGATGTTCATGACGCGCGCCTGCCTGCCCCTGCTGCGCAAAGCGAAGGTAGGGCACATCGTCAACATCGGATCGATCGCGGGCTTCGAGACATACAAGGGAGGCGCGGGATACACGGCGGTGAAGCACGCCGTGCGCGCCATCTCGCGCACGCTGCGGCTCGAGCTCAACGGCGAGCCGATTCGCGTCACCGAGATCGCACCCGGGCTTGTCGAGACCGAGTTCAGCGTCGTCCGCTTCAAGGGCGATCGCGCCGCCGCCAAGGCCGTGTACGCGGGCCTCAAGCCGCTGACTGCTGAGGATGTTGCCGAGTGCGTCGTCTTCGCGGTAACCAGGCCCGCGCACGTCGACATCGACGAGATTGTCGTGCGGCCCGTCGCGCAGGCGACGACGTTCCAGGTGACCCGAAAGACCTAGCGGCCGCCTATTTGATCAGTCCGGCCGCACGGGCCTCATCGCGCGTCATTCAACAACCGGGATCGCCGTAATGGCCGCAGCAGCTCTGGCGCCTGGTCAACCGTCGTCCGAAATTTTCGGCCACCATGCCGAGCCGTTCGAGCGGCGAATGGTCGCCGGCAAACAAGTTCCCGATGACGCCGGATCCCACTGGCCGGCGCCGCCGACTCTTGCTCACTCGTAGTAGTTTCCCGCGAACTCGATCCAGCCGGGGTCGGGGCATCCGCTCGATGTAGTCGCGTGGGTGCAGTGCACGCCTGCTCGGGGCCCAGGGTCGATATACAGCTGGCCGTGGATGATCAGCGCGTCCCCGACGTGAGCCGGGACAGCCTGCGCAAGGCTTGTGTTGTGGTCGACCTCGAGCATGTCGCCCGCGGGATCCTTCACCTCGAAGCGCTCGTGTCCACCGGACTCGGCGGGCTCGGTAAGGATCACCGCGTCGAAGGTCACCTCGATGCCGCTTTTGTCGCTGACGATGTCCTGGTGCAGCGCCTGGTCGTCAGGCTGGTCCCTCTCGCCGCACGCTGCGATGAGCAGCAGCACAGCCAGGGCCAGCGCGACGGGCCTCACAACGCGAGCGCGTCCTCCAGCAGGACCTTGCCCTCGTAGAGAGAGCGCCCAAGGATCACAGCCGTGGC
>VBFW01000165.1 GCA_005880525.1 Chloroflexota bacterium
CTCGGTCTCCCCCATCCACTGGATCCGCCACAACTGCCATATGGGCGGCGGCGCCGCCGCGGACCGCGTGGCGGTCGGGCGGCAGCTTGGCGCCATGCCAGACAGCACCGAGGCGATGGCGAGCGGCGAGATCGGCTTCGCTCACCTGGCGCTCATCGCACGTACGGCTGCGGCCATCGCCGAGTCCGGCACCAACAAGCCATTCGACGAGACGGCTCTCCTCAGCAAGGCTCGCCAGTTCAGCGTCGGACGCTTCCGCAACTTCTGCCTTCACATGCGTCACGCCGACGACCCGAAGGGCTACACACAGGACGAGGTCAGTGCCGTCGAAGCCCGCTCCCTCACCATCAGCACAGGCGGAGGCGGCATGGTCTGGCTCCGCGGCGTGCTCGACCCCGAAGGCGGCGCCACAGTGCGCACCGCCCTTGAGGCACTCGCACACAAGGCAGGCAAAGGCGACGACAGGACGCACGACCGCCGTCTCGCCGACGCGCTGGTAGGACAGTCTCGATACGCGCTCGACCACGCCTCGCTTCCGCAGCGTGGCGGCCGGCGCCCTCACCTCCAGGTCACGACCTCCCTCGAAACCCTCGAGCAGCGCCTCGGCGCTCCCGCGGCGGACCTCGACCTGTCGATTCCCATCTCCTCAGCCGCCGTCAAGCGCCTGGCGTGCGACTGCCGCATCACTCGCATCCTTCTCGACTCCGACTCGCTGGTCATCGATGTGGGCCGCGCGAAGCGCACGGTTCCAACCGCCACCCGATGCGCCCTCGACGTCCGCGACAAGGGCTGCAAGTGGCCGGGCTGCGACCGGCCGGCTTCATGGAGCGACGCGCACCACCTCATCCACTGGATCGATGACGGCCCTACTGACCTCGCCAACCTGGTCCTGCTCTGTCACCGCCACCACTGGATGGTCCATGAGGGGCAATGGCAGATCGTCAAGACCGATGACGGTCAGATCCTCACAATCCCGCCGCAGCTCGATCTGTTCAACCGGCCTCGCGGTCCCGACGTTCGAGTCGCGTGATGAACGCGGCGCCATACGTCGAGCTTCACTGCCACTCGAACTTCTCCTTCCTCGACGGCGGCTCGCACCCGTATGAGCTGGCGGTGCGAGCCGCTGAGCTCGAGATGCCGGCGATCGCCATCACCGACTCCGGCGGCGTCTACGGCGCCGTTCGTTTCCTCCAGGCATGTCGCAAGGTCGGCGTCAAACCGCTGATCGGCGCCGCCCTCGAGGTCGACGGCGAGGAGCTCGTGATGATCGCCCGCAACCTCGCGGGCTATTCGAAGCTGTGCCGGCTGCTCAGCGTCGCCCACCACGACCAGCCCAAAGGCGAGGCACGGGCCTCGCTTCACACGGTCACCGAGCATCGCGGCGACCTCTTCTACCTCAGCGCGACCGACGACGAGAACCGCCTGCGCGCACTGCAGGAGGCGCTCGGCCGCGACGTCGTGTTCAGCGAGCTCCACCACCACATGTCGCCCGAGGACGCATGGATCCTCGAGGGCCGCGCGGCGATGGCGCGACGTTGCGGCGCAAACGTCGTCGCAACCAACGAGGTCCACTACCACGTGCGCGAGCGGCGTCGCATGCACGACGCGCTGGTTGCCATTCGCCACCGCAAGACGCTAGACGAGGCACGACCGCACCTCTTCCCCAACGCCGAGCACTGCCTCAAGTCCAGCGACGAGCTGCGCCAAATCTTCAAAGACCACGCAGAAGCCCTCGCCACGCCGTGGGAGATCGCCCAGGAGTGCGACATCGACCTCGACTTTCGCAAGGTCCGCTTCCCTGGCTATCCCGTGCCGCCAGGCGAGACGCCGTTCTCTTACCTCTACAAGCTCTGCTTCGAAGGCGTGCGCGCGCGCTATCGGCCCATCACCCCGGACGTGGCCAAGCGCCTGCAGCGCGAGCTCGAGGTCATCGAGAAGACCGGCCTGGCCGAGTTCTTCCTCATCAACTGGGACCTCATGCGCTTCGCGCGCGAGCACGGTGTGCCGGGCCAGGGCCGCGGCTCAGCCGCGGACTCCATCGTCGCCTACGTCCTCGGCATCACGCGCGTCGATCCCATCGAGCACAACCTCCTGTTCGAGCGCTTCCTCCACGAGGAGATGACCAGCACCCCCGACATCGACATCGACTTCTCGACGGAGCACCGCGAGCAGGTGATCCAGTACGTCTACGACAAGTACGGCTGGGAGCGCACCGGGATGGTCTGCAACGTCGTCACGTTCCAGCCCCGCATGGCGATCCGGCAGATTGGCAAGGCGCTCGGCTTCTCGGCCGAGCTGCTCGACCGGCTGGCCAAAGGTGTCGACCGCTGGTTCAGCGAGGACGTCGAGGACTCGATGTTCGGCTCGGTACCGCCGCCGGACACGAGACCGCAGAGCTGGCAGCACTTCCTCGAGCTGAGCCGCGAGGTGATCGACTTCCCGAGACACCTGTCGATCCATAACGGAGGAATGCTCGTGACGGGCGAGCCCCTGGTGGACATCGCGCCGGTCGAGCCGGCGGCGATGGAAGGAAGACGCGTCGTCCAGTTCAACAAGGACGACGTCGAGGACCTCGGCCTCATCAAGATGGACATGCTCGGGCTGCGAACCCTCTCCGTCGTCGCCGAATGTCTCGAGCTCATCAAGGAGAGGACCGGCACAAAGCCAGACCTCGACGCCCTGACCCTCGACGACCCCAAGGTATTCGAGACGTGCGGTGAGGCCGACACCATCGGCGTCTTCCAGATCGAGTCGCGCGCGCAGATGCAAACGCTGCCGCGGACGAGGCCGAAGACCTTCAACGACCTGGTGGTCGAGGTTGCGATCATTCGTCCCGGACCAATCCAGGGCAACGCCGTCCATCCCTACATCAATCGCAAGCAGGGTCGCGAGCCGGTGACGTACGCGCACCCGCTTCTCGAACCGATCCTCAAGGACACGCTAGGGGTGATCCTCTACCAGGAGCAGATCATCGAGATCGCAATGTACGTCGCCGGCATGCGACCGAGCGTCGCCGACGGATTCCGACGAGCGATGACCCGTCACCTCAACCGCGTGGAGATGTCCTCACTGGAGGACGGCTTCATCAACGGTTGCCTGGCGAACAGCGTGCCGCGTGAAGTGGCTGATCAGCTCTTCACCGCAGTGCAAGGCTTCGCTGTCTACGGCTTCTGCCGCTCGCACGCCGCCGCGTTCGCCCGCACGTCATACGAAACGGTGTGGCTCAAGGTCTATCACCCTGTCGAGTTCGGCTGCGGCCTGCTGAACAACCAGCCGATGGGCTTCTACCACCCGAGCGTTCTGGTCGAAGACCTGAAGCGCCACGGCGTCAAAGTCCTGCCGGTCGACATCAATCGCTCGGACGTGCGCTGCCTCCCCGAGCAGCATGGCGACGAACACGCCATGCGCATCGGGTTCAACTACGTCCGCGACCTGGGCGAGGACGGCCGCAGCGCGATCGTCGAGGAGCGCGCGACGAACGGCCAGTACAGATCGTTCGACACCTTCCTTGACCGCCTCAGAGGCAAACCCATCGGCCCCCGCGCAGTCCGCAACCTCGTCATGGTCGGCGCGTTCGACGGCCTCGGCGAGCCGCGACGCAACCTGCTGTGGGGCTGGCAGGAGCGCTGGCACGGCCGCGGCCTGAGACGCGGCATCGAGTCGCAGCACAACCTCCACCTCGACGCGGCGGCGCCAAAAGCAATCCCGGATGTCGACGAGTTCGACGCCAACCAGCTCGAGTACCGAATCTCAGACCTCTCGACAGGCCATCACCTCATCCACTTCTGCCGCGAGAGGCTCGACCAGCTCGGCGCGCTCCAGAGCAAAGCGCTGCCCAAGATCCCAAGCGGCAGGCAGGTGCGAGTCGCCGGTCTCGTGATCACACGCCAGGCGCCGTCGACCGCCAAGAAGATCCGCTTCTTCACGCTCGAGGACGAGTTCGGCCACGTCAACGTCACCATCAAGCCCGACGTCTACGACCGCTACCGACGAATCGCCAACCAGAAGCCGATCCTCGTCATCGACGGCGTGATGCAGCGCCAGGACGGAGTCTGGTCGGTGCTCGCGAACCACATCGAAGCGCTCGAAGGGATACCGAGGCCAAAGACCCGCTCGCACGACTACCGCTGAGCCGAGCAACAGGCATCATGAGCTGTCGTGTCGCGCGAGCACTGGGACCGGCAGGCCTCCAACTGGGCCCGATGGGCCCGCACGCCCGACTTCGACGCGTACTGGAAATATTCGCCGGCGTTCTTCGAGCTCGTCCCACCTCCAAAAAACCGCACCCTCGAGATCGGCTGCGGTGAAGGGCGCGTCGCGCGGGATCTCCAGAAACGTGGCCACAGGGTCACCGCTGTAGATGCGACGGCCGGACTGATCACTCTCGCCCGCGATGCAGATCCCGCAGGCGTCTATCTCCGATGCGATGCGGCCGCGCTGCCTTTCGACTCCCACGCGTTCGATCTAGCTGTTTTCTACAACTCGCTCATGGACATCGACGACATGGAGAGCAGCGTCCAGGAGGCGGCGAGGGTTCTGAAACCGGGAGGCGTGCTGTGTGCGTGCGTCACCCATCCCATCGCCGACGCCGGACATTTCGAGTCACGTGAGCCCGACGCACGATTCGTCATCGAAGACAGCTACCTGGGGCAGCGCAGGTGGGTCGAGGCACCGATGGAGCGCGGCGAGCTGCGCATGGACTTCGCCGGCTGGGCGTATCCGCTAGAGGGCTACTTCGGCGCACTCGAGCGTGCGGGTTTCGTCATCGAGGCGCTGCGGGAACCACCACTCGCCAACGACGAGCGCTGGAGCAGGATTCCCACCTTCCTGATGTTGCGGGCGCGAACGCATTAGCCCTTCACGACTTACTTTCAGTAGCCAACCCAGGGCGATTTGAGCGAAGCTATCAATCAAATGGCCATTGGCAGAGAGATCGAAGACATCGCGCGCGAGCTGATCAGGCATCAGCACGACCACCCGCCCGTCCGCGACCTCAACCGCGAAGTCGACCGCAAGCAGACGATCGCCGACCGCATGGGCGCCGACTTCGCAAGGCTCATCGGCAGCTGGATCTTCGTCCTCGCGCAGCTGGGACTGATGGTCGTCTGGGTGATCCTCAACGCCATCGCCTCGTTCGCGCACTGGGATCCCGCCCCCTTCCAACTCCTCAACTTCGTCCTCAGCCTCGAGGCCACTCTCTGGGCGAGCCTCGTCCTGATGACCCTCAACCGTCAGTCCGACCGCGACCGCCTGCGCGCCCAGCACGACTACGAGCTCGACGTCAAATCAGAGGAAGAGATCAAGGCGCTGATGAACCACCTCATGCATCAGGACGAGATCCTGCTGCAGATCGTCAACCGCCTCGACCGCAGCGACAGCGAGATGAAGCGGCTGCTGCGCCGCCTCGAAGGCACTGACAACGGCGGCACCGGCCACGCGCCTCACACCGAAGGCGCCAGGCGCCCGACCTAGCCCGACTCCGGCTCCGCCACCCGATACACGCGGTACTCGCCGTTGTCGTAGACCAGCGTCCCGTGCTGCGCCCAGTACGAGGCGTTGGCGCCATGCAGCGGCGACAGCTCCTGCGGTCCGATCAACACGTAGCTCACGTGGTACATCTTCAGCAGCTCCGGCGTGGACGGGTCGCCCTGCAGCATGAGCTGCGCGTCGTTGGTCTTCTGGCCGTAATCCGCAAGGCCATACGTGAACAGCCAGCCGGGGTACCCGATCATCACCCGCCGCCCTGACAGCGTCGGAATCGGACTGTTGTGCTCGTCAGCAACGAGGAAAATCGCGCCGGGCGGCGTGTGCGAACGCACCCAGTCCGCCAGCTGCAGGCCGCGCGTGTCGACGAACTGGTATGAGCTGACGGTCGTGTCCCGAGCGCGTGCAAGATCGAGCCCGCCGCTGAACACCATCAACACGAGCATCACCGCCGCCGCCACCGACCCCAGCGCTCCGCGCTGAAACAGCGCCGCCAGCACCCCGCCGACGACGATGCTGCCCAGCAGCGCAAAGAAGATGAAGAACTTCGTGTTGTCCCAGTCCCACGGCTGCAGCACGATCATCGACGGAACCGCGAACCACAGCCACATCGGCGCAAACCAGGTGGCG
This sequence comes from Chloroflexota bacterium, assembly GCA_005880525.1. Classification (GTDB taxonomy): domain Bacteria; phylum Chloroflexota; class Dormibacteria; order Dormibacterales; family Dormibacteraceae; genus CF-118. The sequence goes on from VBFW01000165.1 coordinate 6,115, forward strand.
AACCTCGTGGGAACCCAGCGGTTCACGATGTGGCCCGCGATGATGAGTGGGATCAGCAGCGACGTGTTCTTGATCCAGAACCACACGAAGTCGGGCACCGCCCACAGCAGGCCGTCGCGCTTGATGTCCGTGAAGGCCAGCCAGCCCGGCTCGATGCAGTAGCCGAGGAAACCCCCGCTGTCGCCGCAGTAGCTGTTGTTCGCGGGCGGCCACATCCACACCAGGACCGGCAAGGCGAGCACGACCGCGGGCACGAAAAACGCGAACCACTCGCGCCGCCGCGTGAACAGGAACCAGAACGCCGACAACGCGACCACGGTGCCCCACGCGTGCACGTGAAACGCCGGCATCAGCCCTGTCACGACGCCCGCAACGAGATATGCGGGCCAGCCGAGCTCCTCGCGCGTGGCCGTCCACACCAGCACCAGCACGATCAGGGCGAGGCTGAACCCAAACAGCGTCGTGCGCTGCGGCACCAGGTAAGCGAGCACCGGATTGAGCCATTGGAAGTTCAGCTCGCGGTCGAGCGTGTACTCCCGCGGCAGATGCGCAACCACGCGCAGCCCCCGCGCGGCAACGTCCCCAAGCAGATAAACGAAACCGATGCCGCCGCTCATCAGGAAGACAAGGGTCGCGATCGCCGCGGCTGCCCGGCCGCCCGTGAACCGCCTGGCCGCCAAATACATGACTGCGGGGAAAGCGAGGCCGAGAAGTCCCGAGGTCAGGACGAGCGATGACGTCAGCGATGAACCCAGCGGCACGAGGTTGGCCGCGAGGAAATCCATCATGAAGGGGTAGCCAAGGTGGTTCCCCGGATCGATCGGGAACTCGGGCGGGAAGTTGTGTCCGTATGCGAACGAGCCGGTGAATGAAAGGTGCGCGGCCCAGTCGCCCCAGATGTTGATGTAGCCCGCGTACAGCCCGTCCGGCCGGTACTGGTAAGCGACGCCGAGAAACGGCACCGTCCACGCAGCGCACACAAGGAAGACCGCGGCGAGCGGCCACGGATGACCTGGTGACCTGAGCGGACGCGTCCAGCGCGCCCGCGAGTCGACAAGATCGGCGGCAAGCTTCGCTCGGTTCAAAACCAGGATCGCCACTGCGACCGCGGTGGTGGTCAGCATCGCGATCAGCACGGTGGCGAGGGTCACGTCGCGGACGGCCATCGACAGGATGAAGCTCACCGACGCTACCGCCATCGCGCCGAGCACTGTCCCGAACGCGATCCGCTCCTCGAGGTTGAGCTCGACCTGGCTGAGGTAGGTGACCCCGAAGCCGGCGACTACGCAGGCCGCAAGCAGGAGCAAGGCGCGATCAGTTCCAGCAGAACAGCTGCGGCTTGCTGGCCGGCAGCTTCGGGTCGCAGCTCGTGAGCAGCAGCTTTGGACCCCACGGCGGCGAATCGGGACCTCTGAACCAGGCTCCGTCAGAAAGAGGAAGCGCCGCGCACACGGGATAGAAGTACATGAAGAACACGACCGCGACCACAAGGTGCGCGATTGCGACCTTGGGTCCCCACGAAGGCGCGTGCTCCGCGAGCCACGTCAGCACGAACGCCAGCGCGAGGACCATGAAGATGAGCCCGCCGATCATCTCGTAGATGAACAGCACGCGCGTGATCGGCGCCCACGGCAGGTATTGCGTAATGAACCCGACCAGGATCACAGCGGCGGGAAAGCTGCGGTGCCGGACGATGAAGTACGGGAGCGACAGCACGCACGGGATGCTCGTCCACCAGATCCACGGGTTGCCCAGGTTGTAGATGAGCGCGTACAGCGGCTGGCCGGAGAACTGGTCGGTGCCGAGGTTGGTGTACTCGGCGTAGTAGAGGACCGGCCGCGCGAGCAGCGGCCACGACCACCACGGCGAACCGTACGGATGCGTGGCCGTCAGCGTCGCGTGGTAGCGGTACGAATCCTGGTTGTACGCGATGAGGTCGGCCAGCGACCTGAACTGTCCGCGCGCGAAGAACGGATACCACGACGCGATGTACACGCCTATGGGAATGACCGCGAGCGCAAGCACGAGCACTGGCAGATACGTCGCGAGCGGGACGTCGCCAGGAAGCTTGAGCTCACGGTTGCGCCACCATCGCCACGCGATCCCCGCCACGAGGAAGAAGCCGATCGACGCCAACGCCGCGAGCACGATCCACTTCGCGGCGATGCCCGCGCCCAGCGCGAGGCCCAGCAGCACCAGGGACCAGAGCGATCCTTTGCGCGTGGTGCTCTGCACGTGGACAAGGAACAGGTAGTACGACAGCAGGATGAAGAAGACCGGAAAGATGTCGATCATCCCGATGCGCGACTGGATGAAGAACATCCCGTCGAAGCACACGAAGGTCGCGGCCGCGATCGCAAACAGGCGCCTGGGCCACATGCGCAGCGCGAGCAGGTACATCAGCGGGATGCAGAGCGTGCCGATGATGGCGGAGGAGATGCGCCAGCCGAACGTGTTGTAGCCCAGGTCGATGTAATCCCCCTGCGCACCCTGGAACGTGGCCCGGAACGATCCGTACGCCCACTCCCCTGCCGCGATCATCTCCTTGCCCAGCGGAGGTTCCGGGTCGAAGTAGTTGTAAGGACACTCGACAGTGGTCCGTTTGCACTTCTCCATGCCCTTGACGTCCTTGCGTGCGAAGTCCGGGAAATAGACCTCGTCGAAAACCTGTCCGTTGGGCGGGGACAGCACCTGGTTCGGGTCCTTGTATCCGCGGGTGAACGGATAGGCGAGGCCGCACAGTGTCCCTGGGTCTCCGTACACGTCGACCGGCGTGTTCGGCACGCAGAAGCTGATCGGCTGGCCGCTGAACGGATGCGCGATGAAGTCCGGCGTGATCGGGCTGAAGAACCTGATGAAGAACGCGATCGCGGTCAGGGTGACCAACGCGACGACATCCCAGCCCCGCAGCCTCAGGGCCCGCAGCAGGTTGGACATGCGGCGCTCGCCGACCTCGGTCAGCGACGTCGCTTCCGCCGCTTTCCACCTCCCAGGTTCTGGCCCACGTGCATCGGCAGGTGCGCGGCGATCGCCCACGCCACGGCATCGGCGTCAGGCACTGGCATCGCGATAGTGTCCTCGTAAGCGAGGCGAGATCCGAGCTTCTTCCTGATCGCGCCCACCTCGTCCTCGTCCCCGCGCAGCCGCACGAATAGCGCGGGCTTGTCCATCAGCGGCTTGGTGATCCGGGCCACCATCCGGCTCCGGCGGTCCTGAAACGCGATGTTCAGCGGCTGCACCTTGACCAGCCGGATGCGGTCGTAGTCGATGACCACGCTGGAGAAGAGCGTGGAAACCTTCAGCCCGGCGTCCCCCGCCTCGACGTAGCTCCTCCACTTGTAGACGAGGAAAGCGCCGCCCAGGAGGAGGCCGCTCGGCACGTACATGGTCCAGATCAGGTTGGAGTGCTGGAGCAGCTGTCCCTGGTAGACAAGGAGCACGGTCATCACCATCCCGACGGCGATCAGGAAGCCGGCGAAAAACCGCTGCTGGCGCCACATCTGGTCGGCGTACAGGATCGGCTGGCGAACTCGACCGTTCGGGCTTGGCGGGCTGGAGCTCAAAGCGCTACTGATTATCCCTGCCGAGCCAGCCCCGACTCCTTTCCACTGCGCGCCGCCACCCGTCTTGTAGCGAGTCCGCCTGGTCGCGCGACATATTCGGCGTGAATTCGCGGTCGAGCTTCCAGAGTCCCGACAGGTCGGAGTCGCGCCACAGCCCCGCTCCGAGGCCGGCGAGGTACGCGGCGCCCAGCGCCGTCGTCTCAGTGAGCTTCGGCCGCCGCACCGGTATGCCGAGCAGGTCGGACTGCAGCTGGCACAGGACGTCCATCACCGCGGCCCCTCCGTCGACGCGCAGCTCGCGCAGCTTTTGACCGCTGTCGCGCTCCATCGCCTCGACGACATCGCGCGTTTGAAACGCCATCGCCTCCACGGCCGCACGCACGACGTGAGCCCTTCCGCTCCCGCGTGTCAGGCCCACGATGGTGCCGCGCGCGTACGGATCCCAGTACGGAGCGCCCAGGCCGACGAAGGCCGGGACCAGGTAAACGCCGCCGGTGTCCGGAATCGATTCCGCCAGCGGACCTGCCTCGGCTGCGCTCGTGATGATGCCCAGCCCGTCGCGCAGCCACTGCAGCGCCGCGCCGGTGACGAAGATGGCTCCCTCAAGCGCGTAGGTCAGCTCGCCACCGCGACGCCACGCGACGGTGGTCAGCATCCCAGTCTTCGACATCACGCGATCGGCGCCGGTGTTGAGCAACACGAACGATCCCGTGCCGTACGTGTTCTTGGCCATGCCCACGGCCGTGCAGGCCTGACCGAACAGCGCTGCCTGCTGGTCGCCAGCGATGCCTGTAATCGGCGCGTCGACCCCACCGAAAGCATCAGTCGAGGTGCGCGAGATGGCGCCGCTCGAGTCGCGCACGTCGGGCAGGTTCTTAAGCGGCACCCCAAACAGCTCGGACATCTCGGCGCTCCACCGTCCGCTGCGGATGTCGAACAGCAGTGTCCGCGATGCGTTGGACGCGTCAGTGACGTGATCGCGGCCATCCGAAAGGCGCGCCACCAGCCAGCTGTCCACAGTGCCCAGCGCCGCGTCGCGCGCGCCTTCGACATGCTTCATCGCCCAGCCCGCTTTCGTGGCCGTGAAGTACGGGTCGAGCACCAGTCCCGTGACCTCGCGCACCTCGTCGTCGTGGCCCGCCTCGCGCAGCCGTATGCACTCTTCGGTGGTGCGCCGGTCCTGCCACACGATCGCGCGGCCGAGCGGCTTCAACGTCTTGCGGTCCCACATGACGAGCGTCTCGCGCTGGTTGGTGATGCCCACAGCCCGAACTTCGCGCGGCTGAGCGCCTGCGGCGTTCAGCGCTTGCGCGGCCGTGTCCTGCACAGCACTCCAGATCTCCTCTGCGTCGTGCTCCACCCATCCGGGCTGCGGAAAGTGCTGCGAGATCTCGCGGTAGCCCTTGCCCCTGACCTCGCCGTCCAGCCCGATGACGACGGCCGTGGCGCCCGTCGTGCCCTCGTCGAGCGCGAGCACGACGCCGCGTTCGGTCACGCTACCTGGCTACGCCGGGCTTCCAGGTTCTGTTGAGGCTTCCTGTCGAGTAGCCCTCGAGGTCGAGAGAAACGAACTTGTAACCCGCGTCCTGTAAGGCTTGCACCACGCGCTCGCGATTGGCCAGGAGCCGCGACATCTCTTGCGGCTCGACCTCTATTCGCGCCACGTCGCCGTGGTCGCGCACGCGCACCTGAAGAAGTCCCAGCAGCTTGATCGCCTGCTCGGCCGCCTCGATCCGTCTCAGCGCTGGGATCGTGACCTCGGTGCCATGCGGGATGCGCGACGACAGGCACGCGAACGACGGCTTGTTCCAGTTGGCGAGTCCAAGCTGACGCGCGGCCGCGCGGATGTCGGCCTTGGCCAGGCCGGCCTCGAGCAGCGGAAACCTCACGCCGCGGCGCACCGCCGATCCATGACCCGGCCTGTGATCGCCAGCGTCGTCCGCGGTCGCGCCGTATGCGAGGTGCTGCAGCCCCAGCTCGACGCGGATCGGCTCGAGCGTCTCGAACAGCTCCTCCTTGCAGTGGAAGCAGCGATCGGGGTTGTTGCGCGTGTAGGCCTCGAGCTCCAGCTCGTGCGTGTCGACCTCGACCAGCCGAGCGCCGAGCGAGCGCGCCATCGCGCGGGCCTCCTTCTGCTCGGATTCGGGATACGCCGGCGAGCTCGCCAGCACCGCCACCGCGCGGTCAGCCAGCTGGTCCAGCGCGAGCTTCAGCAGCAGCGTCGAGTCCACGCCGCCGGAGAAAGCCACCAGCACCGAGTCGAGGTCGCGCACGATCGCGCGCGCCCGGTCCAGCTTGCCTGAGTCGTAACGATCGAGCTGGATCATGTAATCCAGCTAGAGATTAGCTGGCAGCCGCCTCGGAAGGCTCCATCGCCGGCACGCCACACCACGCCTCGTAGTCGATGAGCTCGTGCACTGTCGGGTTCTCGCCGCACAGCGGGCAGGCCTTGTTGCGGCGAAGCTTCAGCTCGCGGAACGACATGTCCTCGCCCTCGAACAGCAGGTAGCGGCCGATCATCGGCTTGCCGATGTTCAGCAGGTACTTGATCGTCTCGAAGGCCATCATGCTGCCGACGATCCCGGGCAGCACGCCAAACACGCCTGCCTCGGCGCAGCTCTGCACCGATCCGGGCGGCGGCGGCTCCGGGAAGAGGCAGCGGTAGCAGCCAGTCCCGTGCGACGAGTCGAACAAGGCCAGCCGGCCCTCGAAACGGAAGATGCTCCCGTGCACCAGCGGCTTGCCGAGGAAGTGCGCGGCATCGTTGGCCAGATAGCGCGTCGGGAAGTTGTCGGTGCCGTCGACGATGATGTCGTAGGGCTCGAACATCTTCATCGCGGTGTCGGAGTTCAGGTGCTCGTGGATGGGCACGACCTCGACGTCAGGATTGAGGTTGTGCAGCGTGCGCGCCGCGGAGTCGACCTTCGCTCGTCCCACGTCGTTGATGCCATGCAGCAGCTGGCGCTGCAGGTTGGAGGCGTCGACCGTGTCGAAGTCGACGATGCCCACCTTGCCGACGCCGGCGGCGGTCAGATACATCGCGGCCGGCGAGCCCAGGCCTCCCGCGCCGAGCAGCAGCACGCTGGACGAAAGCAACTTGCGCTGGCCGGCCCCGCCCACCTCGGGCAGGATCAGATGACGGGCGTAACGCGCGACCTGGTCGGGCGTAAAGCCCCTGGCGGGTCTCATGGAACAACCCAATATACCGGGGCGTATTCGCACCTATTCCTAGGCGAATACGCGGGATTCCTAGACTAGGGGGCACCCATGGAAACTGAATACCTCGACGAAGAGCAGGTCATCGCCCTCTACAACAAGGTCCGCACCGGCAAGCGGACGTGGCCGGCCGACATCTGGAGCTCGCCCGCGGCGCTCCAGTACGCGGTCACGATCTTCGACTACTGGATCCACAACGTCATGGGCTGGAAGGGATGGCCTGACTCCCGCGGCAAGGTGACGCCGGCGCTGCTGGAGGAGCACCGCCTGGCCGACCTGGTCGAGAGCGTCTTCGTGCCCGAGTTCGGAGACGACTGGCTCGACTTCGAGGTCGTGCTCAACGAGAGCATGCGGCTGTCCGAGGACGAGGGCTGGTCGCCCGAGCTGTCCGACCGGCAGGAGCGAGTCGAGGCCGCGTTCGAGCACGCCTTCGAGCAGCTGGTGGGCTCGCCGAAGCAGCAGGCGAAGCTGCTGCCGACGTATCACCGCTTCCGCAATCACCTGCTGCGCATGTGGAGTGCCTTCCAGGAGGCGCAGGCCGAGCACGACAAAGCCGAGCGCGAATCGGCCGAGAAATTCTGGACGAATCTGCGCCTGGTGCGCAGCACGCGCGGCCATCAGGCCGAGGCGTGGTCGATCGTCAACGCCGAGGACGAGCGCCGCGGCGAGGTGACGATGGTCTGGGGCGAGCCGCACCCCTACTGCCTGGTGGTGCTCGACCCCGAGATCGAGGCGGGCAGCTGGGAGCAGGTGATCTACCGGCTCGAGCAGGAGATCCTGGTCGAGGAGCCGGGGGTCGTCAGCTACGCGGTGTGGCACAAGGGATTCGTCGGAGAGTTCTACCGGTGCGCCGACTGCGGCGAGCTGCACAGCCAGTTCGACGAGGACGCGGGCAGCGAGCTGCGCCTGAACGACCTGGAGCCGCCCGAGGACCGCTAGATAACGGTCACGGAAAAGTTCTGACCTTCCCAGCCCGTGCTGTAATGCGCGGTCCACTCGAAGGTCGACCCGGCGGCGACCTTGTTACTCGGCACCTCGGCGACCCAGACGCCCAGCGTCGTGTCGACAGCCTCGACGTCTCGGTGCGTCGCCCAGTCGTCGAATGTGAAATGGACTGAGCCCGGCCTCGGCAGCTGGACCTTGAAGCGCCGGCCCGCCAGCAGCCTGGTGATCTGGTGCTTGTGCGACCACACGAACGCCGGGTCTTGCGGCGGCACCTCCGTGTAGCGCCTGCGCGCCGGCAGCACGACGTCAGGAAATCCGCTGAGCGCGACCATCGCGAGCAGCTGCAGATATTCCGCGTGGGCCCAGCCCAGCGGCGATGACGACCCGTTGGCCCGGCCGAGTCCGAGCCCGCGCGCGGGAATGTCAGGGCCGTCCCAGATCTGCTCGGGCAGCATCAAACCTGGACCTGCAAACGACTCCATCGTGCGCACGAGCTCTGCCGCCGGCAGGCCCATGGAGAAGAAATGTCGCGCGCGCTCGGCGGTCAGCACCGGCCACAGGCGGCCCCGGCCGTCGCCATTCCACGGCGACCCGTCGTCGTGCTCGCCATAGCGATCACCCACGTATCGGCGCCATGAGGGCCCGCCGGGCACGCTCTTCTTGAGCTTCGAGTCCACGCCTTCGAGGCTTCGCAGGATGCGCTCGTCCTTTGGACGCCGCAGCCCGTAGCGGACGAGCTCGAGGAACTCAGGCGCGATCGAGCCCTCGGCGGGCCGGCGGTCGGGATCGGCCGCAAGCCTGAGGTACTGGCCGCCAACTGTGCTGCACCAGGCCTCGACCCGGTCGTTCCAGTAGTCGGCGACCGCGCGCAGATGCGCGGCGGCGACATGCTCGCCCACGTCCTGCGCGAACTCGGACGCGGCGATGAGCGCGGCGATGCACGTCGCGAGCGTCGACGGAGACAGGCCGCCTAGATCTTCCCAGCGGTCCAGCTGAGTCAGCGGGCCCTCGCGGATGATGAACTGCGCCGCCGGGCGGACCATCGCGGGGTAAGGGTCCTGGTCGAGGCAGCCGGCAACGCCCAAGCGCCATGCGAGCAGGATCGGCAGCGCCACCTGGTCGAGCTCCGTCGAGGTCCAGTGCGGCGAGCCGTCGACGTTCCAGTTCTGAAACCAGGCGCCGTCGGGGCGCTGGCGCGACTGGAGGTGGCGGAAAGCGCGCAGCGCCGCCGCGGGGTCGCCCGCGTCGAGGAGCGCGGTCGCCACGCGGCACAGATCGCGCGGCCAGATCATGTGATAGACGTGGTTGCCGTCGTGGTTCGTCTCGCCCCATGGAGCGCTTGGTGAGGCGATGTACGCACCGGGCCGCGTCTTGTCCTCGAGGCAGCGAAGCACCGCGAGCGACGCTTTCGCGAGCGCCCCGTCGTCGCCGCTGACCTTGGCCAGCGCCGCGGGCAGGTCCGGCGTCGCGTGCCAAGCGCGCGCGAATGAAGTCTTCAGCGCGCCGGCGCCCTTCTGCAGCACGTGCCGCGCGACCTCCTCCGCATCCGCGCGTGAGTGGCCGAAGCCGATTGCGAGCTGGAACGCGCCCGACCTCACGCCAAGCTCCGCGCCGACCGCAACGTTGCCCGGGCCTGCGCGATCGAAGGTCTGGGTGATGAACCCATCGGCGTCGTGCAGCTCGACATGGATGTCGGAGCTGCGGTAGTAGCCGGTCGTCGCGCGGCTGAACGGACCGACGATGCACATCCATACGTCCTGCTGGCGCATGAGAAGCGCCGGCGGATACGTGTCGAGCACCTCGCCGAAGTTGCCCTCCGTGCCCGGGGACCAGTGGGCCGAAGCCTGCATGAAGAGACGGACGTCGGGAAGCTCGGGGTTGAAGGTGCCCGAGACGATCATCGCGTTCTCATCCGAGTCGGATACGAACTCTTTCGTCAACCGGTACTCGTGATGCGTGCTCTCAACGGTGAATGCGGGGACGCCCGGGCTCAGCCAGGTGATGCTGTGCTGTCCATCACTCGCGTCGTCGACGGGCGGCGCGCCGGGCGCCGATGCGAAGAAACGCAGTTCGTGCAGCGCGACGTGATCGAGCGTGGGAAAGAAAACCTCGCTCAGGCTCCCGTCGGCCAGCGTGTACCAGACCTTGCTTCTCGGGCCCGGCGCTGCACCGAAGGCCATCTTCCGACCGGGGCCCCACATCGGCGGCGCCCCGGGGCCTCCTGGTGCCTCCATCGGACCCTAAGTATGGAGAGCGCGTGAGGACGGATAGAATCGATTCGCGACCCCCGACTCGATGGGGAGGTGGCTGAGTGGTCGAAAGCACCCGCCTGCTAAGCGGGTAGGGGGTGTAAAGCTCCCTCGAGGGTTCGAATCCCTCCCTTCCCGCCAATTTGAAGTCGATGCCCGAGCTCTCTCAATACCTCTGGGCAACGGACGCAAGCCTTCACTTCGGGGTCTTGCTGGCGTTCGGATGGGCTTTGTTCACGCGGGGAGCTCTCGAGGGCACCGTGTACGCAGGCGGGGGTTGCCCCGGCAACCCACCCAAGGATGTGCCGGGCTACGGTTGCAGCGCTCCTGTCGCAGCCGCAAACGTGACGGTGGTGGTTTCCTCCTCCGACGGCTTCGCCGCGTCGGTCCGGACGGGCCGTAGCGGTCGCTACTTGCTCGCCCTTCCCCCCGGCACCTACATGGTGGCGGCGTGGAAATCGAAATGGGAGGAAGTCTCGTCCAACGGCATACGTTCAGTCCATCCAGCCATGGAAACCCAGTTCTGGCCGGTGCGAATCTCGGGCGGCCAGACCGTTCGGATCAACCTTGCCTTTCCCACTTTTGCGATGTAAATGAGCTCTCTATCAGGGACACGAATGCAGGCGCTTCTCGCCTTCGGTGTCACCTTGGTGATCGTCCTCCTGGTGGCGGGTTGGACCTGGACGACACATGGCAGCCTTCACGGCAGCGTCACACTGGCTGGCGTCTGCCGCGACATGGCCGCCGACGGAGTGTCTCCGGTAACGAGGTGTGACGAGGCTCCTGTGAGCGGTGCCAACGTCATCGTCTCGGCGGCCGATGGTATGACGATCAACATGCGGACCGACAGCCACGGTGACTTTCGGATGATCGTGCCTATCGGCTCTTATGAGGTAGGAGCCTGGGTCCTCCAGTGGCGTGGCGTTGGGCCAAGCAAGGTGCGCGGGCGTCTGGTCACAGGTGGGTCAGTCTTCCGCGTGGTTAGTGTGGTGGCGCGGACTGACCTTCGCATGGACCTTTCACTGGCGTGGTACACGACTTCCTAGGAGACCCTCGCCCGATACAGCCACTCAACGCGGGTGTCGTCTGGGGCGGCGCTAGCCGCGCGACGACAGGGCCAGGAAGTCGTGCGCCATCCAGCCGCGTCCGGCCAGATGCCACCAGATGTGGCTGTCGGCGAATACGGGTGCGCTGTCGACCGCGACCTCGGTGTTGTTGGGGAGGCAAGCCACCACCTTCGCGGTCGCTGACGGATCCGTTCTCGCATTCGCGCACCCTGATGACACCGTGACGTGATCCGCGGGTCCCGGCATGTAGCCGGGGTTCTGAGCACACGAGACATTGCTGTAGTGCCAACCGGTCGCGTCGCTGAAGACGAACACGACGCAGAAGCTGCCAAGCCCACCACCGGGGTACAAACCTGTGCCGGCGCCGAACGCGCCGGCGTTCGTACCAACCATCGCCAGGGAGGGACTGTTGACCTTGAAGCAAGCCTCGCCCGCGGTGCAGTTCGACCAGTCTTTCAACTTGAGATCGGCTTCGGCGCCCGCGCGGCCGACGGCGACCATCGATTGCTCTTCTTGGGAGGTTGCTGCCCGACCCACACATAGATCAGGAAGCGGCTGAGGAACCGTGCATGTGCTTGTGCTGGCCGACGGAGCTGGGGACCCAACGCTGGCAGTCGGCGTCACCGATGAGCCGCATGCCGACACCGCGAGTCCCACTACCGCCAGTCCGATCCATCCAGTTCGCATGCCAGTGGAACGGCGCAGCACGTCGAAAGTTCCGGGCCGTGAAAAGCGCGACGAAGAAAGCTCAGAGCACTGACCGGC
>VBFW01000147.1 GCA_005880525.1 Chloroflexota bacterium
TACGGTTCGGCCGATGGTCGTCTGCACCGGCTCGATCGCCTACGACTACATCCTCAACTTCAAAGGCCGCTTTCGGGAGCACATCCCCCCTGACAAGACGCACATCCTGAACCTGAGCTTCCTGGTCGACGATCTGCACAAGCGGCGCGGGGCCGTGGCAGGCAACTACGCCTACAACCTCTCGCTGCTCGGTTATCCGGCCGCGGTGCTGGCGACGGCGGGCGCTGATGCCGCGGAGTACCGCGCCTGGCTCGAGGAGAGAGGGATCGACTGCAGGGGACTGCGCTTGATGGACGGCGAGATCACCGCCACCGGCTTCACGACCACCGACATGGACGACAACCAGATCACCGGTTACTACGGCGGCGCCATGCGCAAAGCCGCGATCCTCGGTCTGGATGACGCGCCGTCCGAGGTCGAGGCGGTGGTCATCGGTCCGAACGATCCGGCCGCGATGATGCGGCTCTCGAGCGAGTGCCGCGAGCGCGGCGTCCGGTTCGTCTTCGATCCGGCTCACCAGCTGCCGCACCTCAGCGGAAGTGACCTCGACTCCGCCGCTACCGGGGCGTGGATCCTGATCGGCAACGACTACGAGATCGAGCTCATCAAGGAGCGCATGAGCTGTGACGAAGGCCGCCTGCTCGAGTGCGCCGAGATGGTCGTGACGACTCTGGGCCGGCTCGGATCGCGCATCGCCGGCGCTGATGGAGTCGTGGAGATTCCGCCGGCGCCCGCACGCCAAGAGGTGGATCCAACCGGCGCGGGAGACGCCTATCGCGCGGGCCTGGTCGCGGGACTGCTGCGGGGCCTGGATGTCGCGACGTCAGGTCGCATCGCATCGCTCGCGGCCACTTACGCAATCGAGCAGGTTGGCACGGCGGAGCACAGCTACGGGCAAGACGAATTCTCTGAGCGATTCGAGGTCGCGTTCGGCTCTGCGCTGCCGGCCGGATTCTTCGGCTAGGCGAATTTCGCAGCGGTGTCGCGACGGTACGCCCACAAGGCGAGCGCAAAGAAGCCGACAGCGTAGGCCAGCAGATACAGCACATCCGTCGAAACAGCGCGGTCGGTCGGGAAGCCGATCGCGTTCCATCCCAGCTCGACAAAGGGGTTCAGCGGCAGGTAAGGCGCCAGGCCCCTGATGAAATCGGGCAGCTGGTTGACCGGGATGAAGATGCCTGACGCGAATGCAGTGGGCAGATAGACGAAGTTGATGACGGCAGGCGCTGCGTTGGGTCCGACCAGGTAGCCGAAGCCGAGTCCCAACCCGATGAAAGGGATCGAGCCGAGGAGCAGCCGCCCGGCCAGCGTCACCCAGGTGTCGGCCGCGAGGTTGACCGACGCCGTGAAGTGGGCGAAGACGAACAGCACGATCAGCGCAACGAGCGCGAACAGCGCGGCGTTGACGACCTTGGCGAGCAGGTAGATCACCGGCGGCAGCGGGCTGGCGCGAAGCAGCACGTCCTGCTTCTGGCCGCGCTCGATCGCGAGGGCCATGCCGAACGAGAAGACCATGACGTTGCCCACGGTGTAAGCGGCCATCGAAGCCATCACATAAGTGCCGACGGTGATCGCCGCGTGCGGGTACAGCGGCTGGGTCGCCTGCCTCAGGCCGAAGAACGTGAAGATGATGAGGGGCAGCCCGAGGCTGAAGAACGCGAACGCGGGAACGCGCCAGAACTTCAGCATCTCGGCGCGGGTTTGCATCAGGAAGACGCGCGCCATCACCCGCCTCCCGTGAGGCTGAGGAACGCCTCTTCCAGGTCGGCGCCGCGCACCTCGAGGTTCGACATGTCGACGTTGCGCCGGAACAGCTCGCGCAGCACGACCTGCGGATCGTTCGTCATCAGGGTCACGCGGTGATCGCTGACGTCGGACGCGCTCACCGGCAGTCCGTTGAGGGCGGCCGGGTCAAGCGGCGCCGCGCTCGTGAAGCTGATCTTGCTGCCCGCGACCCGCGACTTGATCTCCTGCGGGCTGCCGTCGGCGATGAGGTTGCCTTTGTCGATGACCAGAATGCGTTCGGCCAGCTCGTCGGCCTCCTCGAGGTAATGAGTGGTCAGGAGGACTGTCTTGCCGCCGGCCGCGAAGTTGCGAATAGCACGCAGGAAGATGCGGCGGCCTTCGACGTCCATGCCGACTGTCGGTTCGTCCAGGAAGAGGACTTCCGGGTCGCCGCATATCGCAAGCGCGAAGTAGAGCCTCTGGGTCTGTCCGCCCGACAGGTCTTTGACGAGCGTGCCGGCCTTCTCTTCAAGACCCACCAGCTTCACCACCTGTGCGGCGGGCAATGGTTTGGGGTAGTAGCTCCGGAACAGCTCGACGAGCTCGGTGACCTTGAGCAGCTGCGGCACTCCGGACTCCTGCAGCATGGCCCCGAATCTCCGACGCGTTGCGATGCTGCGCGGGTCATTGCCGAAGATGAGGGCCTTGCCCGCTGTCGGCCGGCGCAGGCCGAGCATCAGGTTGATCGAGGTCGTCTTGCCGGCTCCGTTTGGTCCGAGCATTGCCACGAGCGAGCCCTTCTCGATTGCGAACGAGACGTTCTTGAGCGCCTCGAACTTGCCGTACTTCTTGCTGGCGCCTATGAGCTCGATGGCGTGCGGCACGCGTCCAAGATTAGTCTTGGCTCGTGGCGTCCGTGTTCAGCCGCATCGTCGCCGGCGAGCTTCCCGCTCGCTTCGTTTGGAAGGATGAGCACGCCGTTGCATTCCTCTCCAATCGGCCCTTGCGGCCGGGCCACACACTCGTCGTGCCGCGACTCGAGGTGGATCACTGGCTCGACGTCGATCCACAGATCCTGTCTCACCTCACGAAGATCGCTCAGGTCGTCGGCCGGGCACAGATGACGGTGTTCAAGCCGGTCCGCGTTGGGATGATGATCGCGGGCCTCGAGGTCCCACATCTCCACATCCACGTGGTGCCGATCCGCGGAATGCACGACCTGGATTTCGGCAACCAGGATCCGGACCCCGATCCGAAGGTGATGGACGATGCCGCGCGCGCACTCCGCGATGAGATGAGGAAGAAGGGCTTCGAGGAGTCGGTGCCCGCCTCCTAGCGGAGCGCTTGCTCGAGCTGCTCCACGTGCTGCTCGAGGTGGTTGATGAGCGGATACCGCACCAGGAACTCGGCTGTGACCTCCTCACCGGTCGGCAGTCGCGCCGTCCTGCGCAGCGCGGTGGCGTCCAGCTCGCGCAGCAGCTTGACCGTGCGCGAGTGGTCCGTGGCGATCGACCTGATGATGTCCGCCGTCGGCAGCGCCGCCGTCTGCTCACCCGCGACGTCCCGCAGCTTGGTTGCGTCGAGCAGGTCGACTTCGGTCATCTGGCCGCTGGTGATCTTGTGCACCATGACGCCGTAGAACTTCGAGAGCACCGCGATGTGGGCGAGCACCTCGTGGTCGCTCCATTGTTCGCCGCCTTCGTGTGCTGTGATGCGCGGCGCGATTGCCGCGAGCCTCGCCGACGCCTCTTCGAGCCTGCGCGCAAGGTGCAGCCGCTCCCGGTCCAGCTGCTCGTCGAAAAACTTGTCGAGGTCGTCCTGGGTGAAGGCCGGGCTCTCGATCTTCATGGTCATACCAATCTATTGGAGAATCGAGTCATGTGCTACACCGACGAAGCCAGACCGCCCCTGCCGCCGATCAGCGGCGCGGCCGCCTCTCAGGGCGACTTGGAGCTGACGGCATCCGACGGGAACAAGTTCATGGCCCATTTCGCGCGGGCCGAGAAGCCGACCGGCGCCGGCATGGTCGTGCTTCCCGACGTGCGCGGGCTCCATGAGTTCTACAAGGAGCTGGCGCAGCGCTTCGCCGAGGCAGGCGTCGATTCGGTGGCGATCGATTACTTCGGCCGCACCGCCGGCATCGGCGACCGCAGCGACAGCTTCGAGTACATGCCCCACGTGCAGCAGACAACGCCCGAAGGAGTGGCGAGCGACACGGCCGCCGCGATCGCCTATCTCAAGTCGAAGGACGGAGGCGCGGTGAAGTCCGTGTTCACCGTTGGCTTCTGCTTCGGCGGCTCCAACTCCTGGAGCCAGTCGGCGCTGCAGCCGGACATCGACGGCTGCATCGGCTTCTATGGCCGGCCGGCGAGGTCCGAGCCCTTCATCTCGAAGATGAAGGCACCCCTCCTCGTGATGGTGGCCGGCAATGACCAGGCGACGACGCCCGAGCAGGCGATGGAGTTCAAGAAGCAGCTCGAGAAGGCGGGCGTGGCATTCGAGCAGCATGTTTACGAGGGAGCCCCTCACAGCTTTTTCGACCGGAGCTTCGAGGAGTGGAAGGACGCCTGCGACGACGCATGGCGGCGGATGCTCGCATTCATCAAGAAGCAT
>VBFW01000148.1 GCA_005880525.1 Chloroflexota bacterium
CGAGATGGTCGAGGCGCTGACCCAGCCCGGACCGGTGGAGGGATTCGGCTACACGCAGCTGACCGACGTGGATCTGGAGCGCAACGGGCTGTTGACCTTCGATCGGGAGCCGAAGGCCGACATAGGCGTGCTGCGGGAGATCACAGAGCTCCCGAAGAGGTAGGCAACTTCCCGCTGCGCGCGACCTCCCCCAGCCAGCGCGCGCTGGGCTTCGGGTGGCGCGCGAACGTTTGCCTGTCGACCGCCACCAGGCCGAACCTCGGTGTGTAGCCGAAGACCCACTCGAAGTTGTCGAGCAGCGACCAGTGGATGTAGCTGCGCACGTCGATGCCTTCGGCGAGGCACTTCAGCACCTCGTCCATCGCCTCGGCCATGAACGCGATGCGCCGCTCGTCGCGAATCGTGGCGATCCCGTTCTCAGTGACCAGGATCGGGATCCGGCCGCCTGTGCTCTTCCACGCGCGGCGGATCGCGCCGCCCAGCGCGCGCGGGTAGTTCTCGTAACCCATCTGCGTGACCTCGTCGGTCTCGTGGAGCTCGCGGCTCACCCCGCTCCAGTCCGCGCCGGGGCTACGCGGGCCCTCTGGTCCGATGCGGATGCGGGTGTACGTCTGCACGCCAATGAAGTCGTCGCCGCGCGCCAGGTCGAAGAACCGGTCGTTGACCTCCGATTCGACCTCGAAGCCGGAGTGTCCCGGCTCCGCGCCGTCCTCGTACTGCAGGTCGGGGATGGCGAGCGTGACTCCGACCGGCGCCTTCGTGTGCGCCTTGATCGCGGGAGTTGCGAGGCGGTGGGCTTCGAGGAGGTTGTCAGCCGCGCGCCGGGCGGCGCGCTGGTCGCCCTTCACGCCCGGCGGGTTGATGCCCAGCACGTAGCCGCTCCAGCCCAGGCCTTGCGGCTCGTTGATGGTGCACGCGTAGCCGATCACGTCGCCGAGCGCGCGAGCGGCCCGCTCGCAGTAGCGCTCGAACAGCTGCGGGAATCGCGAGTCCGCGAACCCGCCCAGCTCGTGGACCCAGATCGGCAGCGTGAAGTGGTGGAAGGTGAGGATCGGCGTGACGCCGTGCTCGTGGCAGGCGTCGAGCATCCGCCGGTAATGGTCGAGCTGGGCCGTCGAGAACTCACCGCCGGCGGGCTCGATGCGTGCCCACTCGATGCCGAACCGGAACGAGTTGAGGCCCAGCCCCGCGAGCATTGCGATGTCGTCGCGATAGCGGTGGTAGAAGTCGCATGCGTCGGCCGAGGGCTCGACGCAGGGGCTGCCGTCGCGGTGCTCCCACCACCACCAGTCGCTGTTCGTGTTGCCGCCCTCGACCTGGTGCGCGCCGACCGCGGCGCCGAACAGGAATCCCTCGGGGAAGGAGGCGGCCATTTCCCCAGCAGTTTTCCACACGTCGGGCCGAGCCCAGGTCGGCGCCCCTAGGAGGCGATCGGGAAAAACGAGTAGCGTGAGTCCTTCCAAACCAGCCGATTTGCCAAAAGGAGAGACGGCTATCAGAATGGAATTTCGATCGGACCGGTGTACCGGGGAGCAATCGCTCGCCCGAAAGTGGGGGATTTGTCTATGAAAGCTTCGACCTGGGTACGTGCCCTGGTCCCGCTGCTGGGCGTGATCGTGGTCGCCGTCGGTTGCGGCGCGGGAGGAGCGTCCAACGCGGGATCTGTGAAGGTCATCGCAGTTTGGTCAGGGCAGGAGCAGGCATCGTTCATGGCCGTGCTCAAGCCGTTCGAAGACTCGACTGGAATCAAAGTGCAGTACGAGTCCACACGTGACGAGGACGCGATCCTCAGGACCCGCGTGGCGGCCGGCAACGCTCCGGACCTCGCGGCCGCGCCCAGCCCGCAGCTGCTCACGCAGTTTGCGAAGGACGGCAAGGTGAGGCCCCTCAACGACGCGGTGGACATGAGCGCGCTGCAGTCCAGCACCTCGCAGGGCTGGATCAAGCTCGGCGAGCCGTTGAGCGACGGCAAGCTGTACCAGATCTTCTCGTGGGCCGCCGTCAAAGGCCTCATCTGGTACGACCCGAAAAACTTCTCGTCCAAGGGCTACACGGTGCCCAAGACGTGGCAGGACCTTCTGTCCCTGCAGAGCCAGATCAAGAGCAGCGGCACTCCACCGTGGTGCATTGCCGTGGCGAGCGGTGGCGCGGCCGACGGCTGGCCCGCCAGCGACTGGCTGAAAGAGATCGTCCTCAGCCAGGCCGGCCCCGACGTCTATGACAAGTGGGTGGCCGGCAAGCAGACCTGGACGTCGCCTGAGATCAAGTCGGCGTTCCAGACGTTCGGCACGGTCCTCGGATCGAACGACAGCAACGTGTATGGCGGCAAGAACACCATCCTGGCGACGCAGTTCGGCGACGTCGGCACTCCGATGTTCGCGAACCCGCCGAAGTGCTACATGCTGAACCAGGCGTCGTTCATCACGACGTTCTTCACCAGTGCCGTGCCTTCGCTTCAGGCCGGCACCGACTTCACGTTCTTCCCGCTTCCCGACATCAACACCTCGTACACGGGCGCGCACGTGGTCGCGGGCGACTCGTGGTCGATGTTCAAGGACACGCCCCAGGCGCGGCAGCTCATCAAGTACCTCACCACAGCGCAGGCCCAGGACATCTGGGTGAAGCGCGGCGGCAAGCTGGCCGTCAGCAAGAAGGTCAGCCTTGACGACTACCCTGATCCCTTGTCGAAGCTGAGCGCCCAGATCCTGGTCAACACTCAGATCGCCAAGTACGACGCGACCGACAACATGCCGACGGACATGAGGAACGCGACCTGGAAGGGCCTCCTCAAGTTCATAAGCAACCAGAACGACCTGGATTCGATCCTGGCCAGCCTGGATCAAACGCAGAAAACGGCTTATACATCGGCCTGATGCCGTAAGGAGATAAGAGAGTGGACTTCAGCGTTCTGCTGCAGGACATCCCGACGCTCCTTGTGGTCATCCTCGGTGTGCCAGCGATACTCGCCGCCTACATCGTGGGCGGCGAGTTCCTGGTGCGCCGGCTGCCCGACAAGAACCGTCCGCAGGTCCGGCCCTGGATCTGGGTCGGGCCCGCGCTCATCCTGGTGGCGGGATTTCTCCTGCTGCCGGCCCTAGGCACGATCGTGCAGAGCTTCGAGAACAACGCCGGCAGCTGGGTGGGCTTCAACAACTACGCCTCGCAGTTCTCGGACTTCCCGTCGGGTGGCGCCTGGGTGGCAATCCGCAACAACGTCATCTTCTGGCTGATCTTCTACACGGTCTTCACTCTCGTGTTCGGCCTGATCCTCGCCGTTCTCTTCGACCGGGTCCGGTACGAGAGCATCGTGAAATCGCTGATCTTCATGCCCATGGCCATCTCCTCGGTGGCGTTGGGAATCATCTGGATATTCATGTTCCAGTACTCCACTCCCGGCGAACCGCAGGTCGGCACGTTGAACGCGATAATCACGTTCTTCCACCACGATCCCGTGGTCTGGCTTCAGGATCAGTGGCCGAGCGACAAGTTCAACGTGCTCAACAACCTGGCGCTGATCGGCGCCGCGACGTGGGGCATCACCGGCTTCGCGATGGTCATCCTGTCCGCGGCGTTGAAAGGCATCCCCGGCGAGCTACTCGAGGCGGCCCGCGTCGACGGCGCCGGCGAGATCACGGTGTTCAGGCGGGTGATATTCCCGCTGATGATGCCCACCATCGTCGTGGTCGGCACGACGCTCGTGATCTTTGCCCTGAAGGCCTTCGACGTCGTGTACGTGATGACCGGCGGCAACTACAACACCGATGTGCTGGCTTTCCGCATGTACGAACAGCTTTACACCGCGGGCAACAACGGGCACGCCAGCGCAGTGGCAGTGATCCTGCTGGTCGCCGTGATACCGGTGCTGATCTTCAACTTGAGACAGTTCCGCGCAGTGGAGGCACGCCGATGACGGTCGCAGCCGCCGCCCAGCCCACCACAGTCGCCGCCCGCTTCTCGCCGGGCTGGATCACACAGCTCCTCCAGCGTTACATCCTCCACATCGTCGTCATCGGCCTGACGGTGGGGTGGATGCTGCCCACCATCGGCCTGCTGGTCAGCTCGTTCCGGCCGTTCGCCCTGACCAAGACGAGCGGGTGGTGGACGGCGCTCACGCCATTGCAGTTCACCTTTCAGAACTACACAGACGTGCTCGGTCAGAGCAACCTTGGCCAGGCCTTCTTCAACAGCTTCATGGTCTCCGTCCCGGCGACAGTGATCCCCGTCACCATCGGCGCATTCGCCGCTTACTCGTTCGCGTGGATGAAGTTCCCGGCGCGCAACTGGATCTTCCTCGCCCTGGTCGGACTGCTCGCCGTGCCGCTGCAGCTGACTTTCGTCCCGGTGCTCAGCTTCTACGTCAACACCCTGCACTGGACGACGAGCGACCTCGAGGCCACGGGCATCCCCGGCCTGCCGTGGGTCCCGCTGTGGCTGGCCCACGCGGGCTACGGGCTCCCCTTCTCCATCTACCTGCTCGCGAATTTCTTCCGAGCGCTGCCGAGCGACCTGTTCGAGTCGGCCGAGATTGACGGCGCGGGAACCCTGACCGTGTTCTTCAGGATCATCCTGCCGCTGTCGGTGCCGGCGCTCGCCTCGCTGGTGATCTTCCAGTTCCTGTGGGTCTGGAACGACCTGCTGGTGGCTCTCATCTACGTCGGCGGCGCCCCTGAGGTGGCGCCCCTCACAGTCAACCTGGCCGACCTCACGACCTCGCTCGGCCAGGGCTCCAACCTGCTCACGTCGGCGGCATTCTTCTCCATGGTCGTGCCGCTCATCGTGTTCCTCAGCCTCCAGCGGTATTTCGTGCGCGGCATTCTCGCCGGCTCGGTGAAGGGGTAAAAGAGCAATGGCAGCTGTCACTTACGACCACGTCGTCAAGCGCTACACGGCCGATGTGACCGTCGTCAAGGATCTCAACGTCGACATCAAGGACAAGGAGTTCATGGTCCTGGTGGGCCCATCGGGATGTGGCAAGTCGACTGCCTTGCGCATGCTCGCCGGCCTCGAGTCGATCACCGAGGGCCAGATCCGGATCGGGGATCGGGTGGTGAACAACGTCGCGGCCAAGGACCGGGACATCGCGATGGTGTTCCAGTCCTACGCGCTGTACCCGCACATGAGCGTGTACGACAACATGGCGTTCCCGCTGCAGATGCAGCACATGAAGAAGGAAGAGATGGACAAGCGGGTCAGGAACGCGTCCAAGATCCTGGGCCTGGATCCATTCCTCAAGCGCAAGCCGCGCGCCCTCTCCGGAGGCCAGCGGCAGCGCGTTGCCCTGGGCCGGGCCATCGTCCGCAGCCCGAAGGTGTTCCTGCTGGACGAGCCGCTTTCGAACCTCGATGCCAAGCTCCGCGGCCAGACCCGCATCGAGCTGCAGAAGCTGCACCGCGAGCTGGAGACCACGTTCATCTACGTCACGCACGACCAGGTCGAGGCGATGACGATGGGTGACCGCATTGCGATCATGAACGCCGGCATCCTGCAGCAGGTCGGCACGCCCGGCGATGTCTACGACCACCCGGCCAACCTGTTCGTGGCCGGCTTCATCGGCACGCCGACCATGAACTTCGTGCCGGTCACGACGAGCGACAGCACCGCCAAGGCCTCGGGATTCGAGGCCAAGCTGCCGAAGTCGGTGCCGGCGGGCAAGGGCACGCTCGGCTTCAGGCCGGAAGCGCTGACCGATCGCCCGAGCGCGGACGGCAGCAACCTGCAGATGAAGGTAGACGTGGTCGAGCGGCTCGGCTCCGACCAGTATCTGTACGGGCAGGTCGGGAGCGACCAGGTGACCGCCCGTGTCGACCCGCGGATGAAGGTTGCCCCGGGCGACACCGCGCAGCTCGGCCTCGACACCCGCTCGATCCATCTCTTCGACGCGGAGAGCGAAGCGGCGTTCTTCTGATCGTCACGTTTGGAAACAATCCGGGCCCGTGAGGACTTCGATGCCGCGCGCTTCAAGGCGTTCCGGAGGGCGCTCGGCGCAGCGCTGACCCGGCGCGCGCGGCGGCTCGCGTCGATCCAGGACGTGCTGGACGCCGCGGGCGCCGAAGGCCGCTCGTATGGCGGGATCCAGGAGATTCCGGTCGACAAGATCGTTGGGTCGGCGGCGTCGATGGCGAAGGGCGAGGACTTCGACCCTGGGTTTCTGCCCACCACCCCGCGACTGCGCGACCGCTGGACGCGCATCTACCGCGAGATGGTCGAGGGCGCGGAGCTGCCGCCCATCGACGTCTACCGGGTCGGCGACGGCTATTACGTGATCGACGGCCATCACCGAGTGTCAGTGGCGCGCAGCCTCGGACGGCCGGCGATCACGGCGCGCGTC
>VBFW01000149.1 GCA_005880525.1 Chloroflexota bacterium
ACTCGCTGGCGGAAGTCGTCAACGCGCTCGAGCTGCCGCGCGGCGTCATCTCGCACACGACTGACCCGACCACTTTGGTCATCCTGTGGCCGGCGGACTCGGCCAAATCGGTCGACGGCGCCGCCGACTTCGTGATGCAGATGAACGCCGAGGCGATCACTCGCTCGGGCAGGTCACGCGCCCACGTTCGCGCAGGCATCGGCGGCTACCACTCGGGCCTGCGCGGCGTCTCCCGCTCGTACCTCGAGGCGATGCAGGCGGTCGAGGCGGGCCGCAAGCTTCATGCCGACGGCATCGTGCACCGGCACGACGAGGTCATCCCCTTCCTCCTGATGGTGCAGAACCCGGCCCTGGCCGAGCGCTTCGTGCGCGAGACACTGGGCGTGCTGCTCGACCCGGCAACGCGCAACCGCGAGCAGCTGATGGAAACGCTGGAGGCGCACCTCGAGAGCGGCTCTGTGAAGGACTCGGCGGCGAAGTTGAAGCTCCACCGCCACACGGTGCTTTATCGCCTGGACCGGCTGGGGCAGCTGCTCGGCAGGAACCTGGACGAGCCCGCGACGAGGCTGCGCCTTCAACTCGCGATTGGCCTGAGGAAGCTGCTCTAGCCCGATTCTTGGACTCCATGTCCAAAGTTCGGCACGGCTTTTCCCACAAGGTGCCGATGTCTTGTGGCCGCGAGGTCCGTAAGCTGGCTAGAGCATGAATACGAATCACTCCAACGGCCGGCGTGTGGCTGTCACCGGCATAGGCTTCATCACCCCGATCGGCAACGACGAGGAGACCGTGTGGTCGAACATGGTCGAAGGCTCGTCAGGCATCGGCCCGATCACCCGGTTCGACACCACCGGGTTCGACACCAAGATCGCGGCCGAGGTCAAGGGCTTCAACCCCGAGGACTACATGGACCGCAAGACGGCCCGCCACATCGGCCGCTACTGCCAGTTCGCTCTGGCCGCGTCCAAGCAGGCGCTTGCGCAGGCGGGATTGGATCCCGCTCAGATGGATCCCGACGACGTCGGCGTCATCGTGAGCTCGGGCATCGGCGGCCTCGAGGAGATCGAAAAGAGCCACACGGCGCTGATGCAGCGCGGGCCGAAGCGCATCAGCCCCTTCACCGTCCCGATGATGATCGCGGACATGGCGGCCGGCCTGGTCGCCATCCACACGCATGCCGGCGGCCCGAACTACGCCATCGTCAGCGCCTGCGCGTCTGGATCGCACGGCATCGGTGAGGCCGCCGAGATCATCAAGCGCGGGGACGCGGTGGCGATGCTGGCGGGTGGCGCCGAAGCAGCCATCACACCGCTCACGATCGGCGCCTTCACGCAGATCAAGGCGACGAGCGAGCGCAACGACGAGCCCGAGAAAGCCTGCAGGCCCTTCGACCTCGGTCGCGACGGTTTCGTGATGGGCGAAGGCTCGGTGATGTTCGCGCTCGAAGACATGGAGCACGCCAAGGCGCGCGGCGCCCGGCTGATCGCGGAGATCGCCGGCTACGGCGCCAGCGCCGACATGTACCACTTCACGGCGCCGCACCCGGAGGGCAAGGGCGCCGGCCGCGCGATGAAGCGTGCGCTCGAGACCAGCGGTGTGAACCCCGAGGATGTCGCGTACATCAACGCCCACGGGACCTCGACCAAGCTCGGCGACGTCGCCGAGACGAAGGCGATCAAGTCAGTGTTCGGCGACCACGCGTACAAGCTGGCGGTCAGCTCGACCAAGTCGGTGCATGGGCACCTGCTCGGCGCTGCCGGAGCCATCGAGGCCGCCGCGTGCGTCCTCGCCATGAACCGCGGCCTGATCCCGCCGACGATCAACCTCGACACGCCGGACCCCGATTGCGACCTCGACTACGTGCCGAACAAGGCGCGCAAGGCGGACATCAAGGTGGCCATGTCGAACTCGTTCGGGTTCGGCGGCCACAACGCAACACTCGTAATCAAGGCCCCAGAGGCCAACTAAGAGAGAGGAGATAGCAGGCATGGCATCGCAACTCGACTTCAAGGAGCTGCAGGAGCTCGCGGCCGAGATCCTCGGCGTCGACACCGACCAGGTGCAGATGGACAAGAGCTTCGCTCGCGACCTGGCCGCCGACTCGCTCGACCTGGTGGAGCTCATCGCCGCGGTCGAGGACAAGTACGACGTGGAGCTTCCCGAGTCGGAGCTCGAGAAGATGAAGGTGATCTCGGACCTCTGGAAGTATCTCGAGGAGAAATCGGCCGAGCGGCTGGAGGCCTAGGCGCGATGGCCATCACCACCGCCTACAAGGCACGTTCGGACGCGGTCCCGCTTCGGTCGTTCAAGACCAAGGGCCGGCGCAGCGCGATCGCCGGCATTGGCGTCTACGCACCGGACAAGATCGTCACGAACTTCGACCTCGAGAAGGTCATGGAGACGTCCGACAAGTGGATCACCGAGCGGACGGGGATCCGGGCGCGGCATTTCGCCGAGCCGGGCACGACGACGCTCGAGCTGGCGACCAGGGCCGCACAGTCGGCGCTCGACAGCGCCGGCCTGAAGGCGAGCGACCTCGACATGATCCTGGTGGGCACCTCATCGCCGGACGGGCCGTTCCCGTCCATCGCCTGCCGCATCCAGGACGAGCTGGACGCACCCGGCGCGGTGGCGTGGGACCTGCTGGCGGCGTGCACGAGCTTCATGTACGGACTCTCGACGGCAGACTCTTACATCGCCAGCGAGCGGGCCGACAAGGTGCTGGTCATCGGCGCCGAGGTCCTGTCTCGCATGCTTGATTACTCGAACCGCGGCACCGCGGTGATCTTCGGTGACGGAGCGGGCGCGGCGGTGGTCACGCCGGCGCCGGAAGGGGCGGGCTTCCTTTCGTGGTGCCTCGGCAGCGACGGGCGCGGGTACGAGCAGGTGACGTGCGGCAACGTCCCGCTCGGCGCCTATGCGGCGAAGGAGCCGAACCCGATCATCGACATGAAGGGCCCCGACGTCTTCAAGTTCGCGGTCGACATCTTCATCCGGCAGGCCCAGGAGGTCACCGCCGCCGCGGGCATCTCGATGGACGCGATCGACCTGTGGGTTCCGCACCAGGCGAACTTCCGCATCATCGACGCGGCCGCGCGCAGGATCGGCCTGCCCCTGGACAAGGTCGCCATCAACATCGACCAGTTCGGCAACACGTCGAGCGCGTCGATTCCGCTCGCGCTCGAGGACGCGGTTCGCAACGGCCGCGTGCACAGCGGCGACCACGTTCTGCTCGCTGGATTCGGATCCGGGCTGACCTGGGGCGCGACGCTCCTGAAGTGGGCCTGAAATGATCAGCCTGAAGGGACCCATCGCGCTGCTGTTCCCGGGCCAGGGCGTGCAGAAGCCCGGCATGGGCAAGAGCCTGTACGACCGCTACCCCGCGGCGCGGCGGGCATTCGAGCGCGCTGAGGTGGTGCTCGACATGCCGATTCGAAGGCTCTGCTTCGAGGGTCCGGTCGAGGAGCTGAACCGCACCGAGGTCATCCAGCCGTGCGTGATGACCGTGTGCTGGGCCGCGTACGAGGTGTGGCGCGAGAGCTATGGCTTCGAGAACGTGCAGGTGACCGCGGGCCACAGCCTTGGCGAGATCGCCGCGCTGGCAGCGGCGGGCGCCATCCCGTGGGAGACGGCGCTGGTGCTCGTGAAGGAGCGCGGCCGGGTGATGGCCCAGGTCGCGGATGAGCACACGGGCGGGATGGTTGCCATCGTCGGTCTGGATGAAGCCCAGGTGGAGTCGATTCGCCAGCAGGCTTCGGCCAAGGGCAAGCTGTGGTTCGCGAACCGCAACGCCGACGTCCAGTTCGTGCTCTCGGGCCAGATTCCGGCGGTGCAGGAGGCCGAGCGTCTCGCTCTCGAGGCCGGCGCACGCCGCGCCCTGATCCTCACGATCCCGCTGCCCGCGCACACGCCGCTGATGGAGAAGGCGGCCGCGGCGTTTCGCCAGGCCGTCGACCGCCTGCAGCTCAAGGCGCCTTCGATTCCGATCCTGGCCAATGCCACCGGCGAGGCGATGCGCACAGTCGGCGCGCTGCAGGACGAGCTGCGGCAGCAGATGCTGCGCCAGGTGGACTGGGCTCGCACGATGGTCTCGATGAAGGCGA
>VBFW01000150.1 GCA_005880525.1 Chloroflexota bacterium
AGTGATCGTCGTCGAGGATCGCGCGCGCCTTGGCCACGTCGACCTCGGCGCCGGTGGACGTGTTCCACGGCAGCGAGACCATCAGGTCGAGATAGGTGCGGATGACCGACGACTCGGGCGAGGCGCTCGGGATGCGCTCGAGGCGCGAGATCTCGCGGTCGGCCTCGCGCTGAGCCTCGGGCGGAAGGCCGGCCTTCGTGATTCGCTCGCGAAGCTCCGACAGCTCGGCCTGGTCGCCGTCGAGCTCGCCCAGCTCGCGCTGGATGGCCTTCAGCTGCTCGCGCAGGAAGTACTCGCGCTGGGCCTTGCCCATCGACTCCTCGGCCTGCGACTGGATCTTGCGGCCGAGCTCGAGCACCTCGAGCTCGTGCGCCATGTGGCCCAGCAGCTTCTCCAGCTTCTCGCGGGGCGAATCCATCTCGAGGAGGTGCTGGCGCTCGTCGGTGGTGAGCCGGATGTGGTTGGCGATGTAGTACGCGAGGTGCACCGGTTCGTCGATCGCGCCCGCCGCGCTCGCCAGCTCGGCCGGCAGCTGCGGCGCGAGCGCTACGAGCTGCTGGAACGAAGCGATCGCGCGACGAACCAATGCCTCTCGCTCGATCGAAGGCTGCTGGTCGACAACCTCGGGGTGAGCCTTGATGTTCGCCGTCAGGTAGGGCTCATCGGAGATCGCGCCGCTCAGCTTGATGCGGCGCACGCCGAGCACCGCCAGCTGCACCGTTCCGTCGGGGAGCTTGAGCATGTGTTGGACGCGCACCATCGCGCCGATGTGATGGAGATCGTCGAAGGTGACCTCCTCCGCCGTCTCGTCGAGCTGCGCGGCCACCGCGATGTACCGATCGCCGGGGGGCAGGTCCTCGAGCAGCTTGAGCGAGCGGCGCCGTCCCACTGAAAGCGGGATGAAGATGCGCGGGAACACCACTGTCGACTTCAACGGAAGGACTGGCAGCTTCTCCGGGACCG
>VBFW01000151.1 GCA_005880525.1 Chloroflexota bacterium
GAGCGCCGAATCCATTCGCAAGGTGATCGACGCGCACCGCAGCTCGGGCGCAGAGGCGACCATCGCCTCGGTCGACGATGCCCGTCGAGATGACGGCCGGATCGTTCGCGGCCCAGACGGCGGATTCGAGCGCATCGTGGAGAAGAAAGACGCGACCGCCGGCGACCGCTCCGGGTCGGAGATCAACGTCGGCCTCTACTGCTTCCAGGGCAAGCCGCTCGTCGAGGCGCTGGGCAAGATCACAAAGGACAACCAGGCCGGCGAGCTCTACCTGCCCGATGTGCTGAAGCACCTGCGAACGGTGAACGTCGTCCGCATCGACGACCGCGACGAGGCGATGGGGATCAACGACCGGGCCGGGCTCGCGCAGGCCATCGCGGCGATGCGAGGGCGGATCCTCAACGGCCACATGGCGGCCGGGGTCACGGTCACGGACCCGGCCAGCACCTTCATCGATGCCAGGGTCCGCATCGGCCAGGACACTGTCATCGAGCCCTTCACCCACATCAAGGGCGACACAGTCATCGGCGAGGCCTGCCGCATCGGACCGCACGCACACATAGATGACGCGCGCATAGGCGACCGGTCGGACTGCGGCCCATTCGTGAAGATCCGTCCGGGCACCGTCATCGACCAGGACGTCCACATCGGCAGCTTCGCCGAGCTGGTGCGCACGACCGTCGGTCGCGGCAGCAAGGTGCCGCACGTCTCGTACCTGGGCGACACATCAGTGGGCGAGGACGCGAATGTGGGCGCCGGCACGATCACTGCCAACTTCAACGGCGAGGTCAAGAACAAGACCCAGATCGGGGACGGCGCCTTCGTCGGCGTGGATACGATGCTGGTCGCGCCCGTCAAACTTGGCAAGGGCTCCCGCACGGGGGCCGGATCGGTCGTCACCAAGGACGTGCCTGACGGCGCGACAGCCGTCGGGGTTCCAGCTAGGGTGGTACGGAGAAAAACGGTGAGCTCGGACCACAGATGATCGGAAGGATGCAGACCGCGGTGGAGTACGTGGCCGAATCCGCCTCTCCGTGGGGCGAGCTCAAGCTGCTGGGTGGCTCCGCCAACCCGGCGCTGTCGGAGAAGATCTCGGCCCAGCTCCGCGTGCCCCTGACCGATACGCGCCTGCGCCGCTTCGCCGACGGCGAGATCAACGTCAAGATCGAGGACTCGATGCGCGGGCACGACGTGTTCGTCATCCAGCCCACCTGCCCGCCGGTCAACGAGCACCTGATGGAGCTCTTCATCATCCTCGACGCCCTGCGGCGCGCTTCCGCGGGGCGGGTCACGGCGGTCATCCCCTACTACGGCTACGCGCGCAAGGAGCGCAAGACGCAGCCGCGCGAGCCCATCTCGGCCAAGCTCGTGGCCAACTTCATCACCCTGGCCGGCGCTGACCGCCTCCTGCTGCTCGACCTCCACGCCGAGGCAATCGAGGGTTTCTTCGACGTCCCGACCGACCACCTTTCGCCTTTCCGCATCTTCGCGGATCACCTGCGGACGCTGAACCTGCACAACCTCACGGTGGTCGCGCCGGATGCCGGCGGAGGGCGCCGCGCCGAGGCTGTGGCCAACCAGCTCCAGGCCCCCATCGCGTTCGGCTACAAGCGCAGGCCCGAGGAGGACCAGGCGGAGGTGATTGCCGTCTCGGGTGATGTGAAGGGCCGCGACTGCGTGGTCGTCGAGGACATCATCACCACCGGTGGCACCATCTCCAAGCTCGCCCAGTCTCTGCGGTTGCAGGGCGCCCACAAGGTTCTCATCGCAGCCACGCATCCAGTGCTCACCGGTGACGCGGTCGACCGGCTGAAGAAAGCGCAGATCGACGACGTGATCGTCACCGACTCGGTGCCGATAGCGCCCGAACGGCTCGGGCCCCCGATCACGGTCCTGTCGGTGGCGCCCCTGCTCGCTGAGGCGATCATCCGGGTGCACGAGAACCGGAGCGTCAGCGAGCTGTTCCGATAGCAAGACCCCGATGACGGCAGTGCAGTGGGCCGAGCTTGTGGTGATCCTCGTCTGTTTCGTCCTGGCCGGGCTCGCAAGCGGAACCGAGACCGCCCTGACATCGGTCGGCCGCCTTCGTGTCCGCTACCTCGCGGAGGAAGGCAGCCGCGCGGCGCGGATCCTGCAGCGGTTGCAGCGCGACCCCAACCGTTTTCTATCCACAGTCCTGCTGATCAACACCGTCGCACTGATCGTCGCGTCCAGCGCCACCACGCTTCTGACCGACGACCTTTTCCACGCATGGGGCGTGCCGCACGAATACGTGCTGTGGCTGGCGCTGCTCGTGTCCCTGCTGCTGTCGGTGCTGCTGCTGTTGCTGGCTGAGGTCACGCCGAAGACACTCGCCATCAGATACGCCGAACGCGTGGCGCTGATGGCGGCGGGCCCGGTCGACCGCATGGCCACCTTCTTGAGCCCTGTGCTGTGGGCGGTGACGATCGTCTCGCGCGCGCTTACTGGTGGCCGCGCGGCCAAGGCTCCATACCTCACAGAGGATGAGCTCATCACGCTGCTCCACGTCTCGGAGGAGCAGGGCGTGATCGAGGAGCAGGAGCGCGACATGATTCACGGCATCATCGAGGCCGGCGACAAGTCGGTCCGCGAGGTGATGATTCCGCGCACCGACATGGTGGCTGTGGAGAGGAGCGCCACACTGCAGGACATTGCGCGAATCTTCAAGCAGCACCGCCACACTCGCCTGCCGGTCTACAAGGGCGACCTCGATCACATCGTCGGACTCATTCATGCCAAGGACCTGCTGCTCTTCTACACGCTGTCGAGCGCGCCTGAGTTCAAGATCGACAAGATCCTGCGACCGATCCTCTACACGCCTGAGACCAAAAAGGTCGACGAGCTGCTGCACGAGATGCGCTCCAAGAAGGTGCACATGATGGTCGTGGTCGACGAGTACGGCGGCACGGCGGGCCTCGTCTCGCTCGAGGACCTGCTGGAAGAGATCGTCGGCGAGATCCGCGACGAGTACGACCAGGCGGAGGAGGAGCAGCTGAAGATCGTGAGCCCGACCGAGGCGCTGGTGGACGCGCGCTACCCGATGGACGAGCTGAACTCGCGACTCGGTCTGGGCATCAGCGAGTCCGCCGAGTACGACTCGGTCGGCGGCTACGTGGTGGCGTCCTTGGGCACGATTCCCGCGCCCGGGGCTGTGATGCAGGGCGGCCGCGCCAAGTGGAAGGTCGAGCAGGCAAGAGGCAACCGCGTCGAGCTGGTTCGCCTGGTCGCCGACCAACCCTGGCCGGACGACGCGCTGGTCGAGGCCGGGTTCGCGCCGCCCCAGCGCCAGTCGAAGGTCGACGCCGACGGTTTCATGCAGGAGGACCGCTGACCACCTATCGCGACCACGCGGTCGTGCTGCGCAAGCTCGATTACGGCGAGGCCGACCGGATCTTCACCCTCCTGACGCGCACGCACGGCAAGGTCGGCGCGATCGCCAAGGGCGTGCGCCGGCCCGAGAGCAAGCTGGGTCCGTCGCTCGAGCTGTACGGCCACGTCGACGTGCTGCTGGCCCGAGGCCGCGGCCAGCTCGACGTTGTCGCGCAGGTGGAGAGGCTGCCCGGGACTCGCATCGCGGGCGAGGTGGAGAGGATGTCGCACGCGGCGCTCATCGCCGAGCTCGCCGAGCGTGTGTGCGAGGACCGGCATCCTGTCGACGGGGTCTACGAGCTCACCGTCACCGCGCTCGAGGAGCTCGCGCGCGAGAGCGACCCGCGCCGAGCGTCCGCCTACTTCTTGACGGCGGCGCTCGAGCTCCTCGGTTACGCGCCGCAGCTCTCGGTTTGCGCGTCGTGCGAGAAGCCGCTGCCGGCCAAGCCCGCGGCGTTCAGTCCGTCCGCCGGCGGATTCCTGTGCGACCGCGACGACCTGGGCATGCCCCCGACGTCGCTCGCGGCGATCAAGGTGCTGCGCCTGATGGCAGCGGGTGACCTGCAGACGTATCGCCGGCTGAAGATCGACGACGCGCTCATGACGGAGATCGAGCACGTGCTGACGACGCAGCTCGAGCATCACCTCGACCGGCGTTTGAAGTCGCTACAGTTCCTGCACGACATGAGGGCTCGGTCCTGACGGTCGATCGCGACCAGTTGATGGACAAGGTCGTGGCGCTGACCAAGCGTCGTGGCTTCATCTACCCGTCGAGCGAGATTTACGGCGGCCTCTCGGGCTTCTACGACTATGGCCCTTACGGCGTCGCGCTCAAGCGAGCGATCCGCGACCTGTGGTGGCGCCATGTCGTCGAGCTGCGCGACGACGTGGTCGGCCTCGAGTCGACGCTGGTCATGCCTTCCGAGGTCTGGGCCGCTTCGGGCCACCTGACGAACTTTGTCGATCCGCTG
>VBFW01000152.1 GCA_005880525.1 Chloroflexota bacterium
CCTGCACCGCGAGGTCGAACGCATTGCTTGCGTAGTGCTGGTGGCGATAGACGGATATGGACGCGTAGGCGGCGAAGGCGAGAAAGGTCAGCGATCCGGCCAGCGTGCGGCCTGCGCGCAGCGACAGCACCGCCGTCCGTTCCTTAGGATTGCTGTCGCTTGTCACCATCTGAAGGCCGGCTCACGAGCTTGAGCCTCGTCCTGCCCGCCCACAACGAGAGCGAAAACCTCCGCTGGCTGCTCCCTCACGTCAACGACGTGCTGCCGAAGCTTGCGGAGCGATTCGACGTGGTCATCGTCGACGACGGCTCCACCGACGGCACCGGCGACGTGGCGAAATCCATCGCCAGAGATCTCGGCATGGAGCTGAAGGTCGTCCGCCACGAGCAGAAGTCTGGGTATGGCGCCGCTGTGGGCGATGGGTTGCGAGCCGCGGACCTCGATTACGTCGCGTTCACCGACTCCGACGGCCAGCTCGACGTCGCCGACTTCGCGAAGCTCGTTCCGCTGCTGAACGACGCTGACATGGTCGCGGGCTGGCGCATGACGCGCGAGGATCCCGCGTTCCGGTCGGTCATCAGCGGCGTTTTCAACCAGCTTGTGCTGTGGACGCTGCGAATCGATGTGCGCGACGTGAACTGCGCGCTCAAGGTCATCAAAGGGTCGGTGCTCAGGCGAATGACCCTTCACTCCCGAAGCGCCCTCATCAACGCCGAGATGTTCTGGAAGGTCCGCCGCCTCGGCGGCCGCTACGTCCAGGTCGGTGTGCCTCACCACCCCCGCACGATGGGACGCCGGTCAGGCGGCCGGCTGATCCCCATCCTGCGCGCGTGTAAGGAGCTGATCCAGATCCGCTTTCGGGACTAGCGAATGCCGGGCGCCACGGCCACGCGGCGTCGCCTCGCCGAGGGCTTGCCGAAGTCGCCCGTGCCACCACGCCTCCAGTCCACGCGCGGCACGAACAGCTCGGGCCGAATCCGCTTCTTGTAGCGCTCGACCAGGCCGATCACCCGGTCGATAAGCGAGTCTTCGAGCTTGTGCGGCACGAGGCCGAGGTCGAGCAGGTGCTGGTGCTTGGCGTTGTAGTAATGCGCCTCGAGCTCGGTGCGCGGGTTGGGCAGATGCTCGATGCTGGTCTCGAGACCGTGATGCGCACGTGCCGCCTTGATCCGCTCCGCGAGCTCGCGCACTGAGAACTGCTCAGTGAATTGGTTGAAAACCCGGAACTCGCCGCGCTCCGGTGCGTTCAGCATCGCGAGCTCGACGCAGCGCACCGTGTCGCGGATGTCGAGGAAGCCGCGCGTCTGGCCGCCCTCGCCGTACACAGTCAGCGGGTAGCCGATCGCCGCCTGCGAGCAGAAGCGATTCAGGACGGTGCCCCAGATGTCGTCGTAGTCGAAACGTGTGCGCAGCTGGCCGTGCATGTCGGTCTCGGGGATGCCCGTGCCGTACACGACGCCCTGGTTGAGGTCGGTGGCGCGGATGCCCCACACGCGGCACGTGAACATGATGTTGTGGCTGTCGTGCACCTTCGACAGGTGGTAGAACGAGCCCGGCTGCTTGGGGAAGGGAAGGCGATCCTTGCGACCGTTGTGCTCGATGTCGATGAAGCCCTCTTCGATGTCGATGTTCGGCGTGCCGTACTCGCCCATCGTCCCGAGCTTCACCAGGTGGCAGTCGGGCGCTGACTCGCGCAGGGCGAACAGCAGGTTCAGCGTGCCGACAACGTTGTTGACCTGCGTCTCGACCGCGTGCTGAGCGCTGATCATCGAGTAAGGCGCGGAGCGCTGTTCGGCGAAATGGACCACAGCCTCCAGCTGGTACTGGGTGATGAGCGCTGTGGTGTCCGCGAGCGAGGTCAGGTCGAGCTTCTCCCACTTGATCTCGCGACCGGTGAGAGCTTTCCAGCGCTCTACGCGGCGCTTCATGCTGGCGATCGGCACCAGGCTTTCGGTGCCGCACAGAACATCCCAGCGACGCCGGATCAGGTTGTCCGCCGCGATCACGTCGTGCCCGCGAGCCGACAGGTGCAGAGACGTAGGCCAGCCGAGGTATCCGTCGGCCCCGAAAACGATCACGCGCATGTCAGTTCACCTTCCCGCTATTCATCCTATCCCCGGCCGTCAAGGCCGGCCCTTTTGGGCCGCGAACCACTCGAACGTGGTCCCCAGGCCCTCAGCGATGTCGACTTTCGGACGCCAGTGCAGCCACCTCGCCGCCCGCTGCGGGTCCAGGCAGACTCGCCTGACCTCGAACTCCTTGGCAGGGGCCATCTCGATCGGCGTTTCCCGCCCGGAGTGGCCTATGAGCATAGCGACCACATCGGCGACGCTGGTTTCGCGCCCGGTGCCCACGTTCGCCTCTCCCGACCGCCGGCTGTTGAGCGCCGCGACGTTGGCGTCGGCGACGTCGCCGACGAACGTGAAGTCGCGCGTCTGCATACCGTCGCCGAAGATCCGCGGCGAGCCGCCGTCCAGGAGCCTGTGGCACGTGATCGCGACGACGCCCGCTTCGCCGGTCCCATCTTGGCGCGGGCCGTAGACGTTGCCGTAGCGCAGGGCGAGCGTCGAAACGCCGTGACGCTTGCCGAGTGCCGCGAGGTAGACCTCCTCCGACCGCTTGGCCGCCCCATAGGCCGACAGCGGCGCGGCGCGTGCGGTCTCACGCGCTGGCAGCTTCTGCGAATCGCCGTAGATGGTGCCGCCTGACGAGGCGCTCACCAGCCGCTTGGCGCCGGCTTTGATGGCGGCGTCGTACAGCGCGATCGTGCTCGCGAGGCTCCTCCGCGCGTGGCCGGCAGGATCGCGCGCCGCGACCTGGACGCCGCCCTTGGACGCGAGATGAAGCACGGCGTTGGGCTTGAAGCGCGCGAGCGCCTCGGCCGCCTCGTCCGACCCGCAGTCGACCCTTAGCGTCTCCGTGGCCGCCGGCTCGGGCGATGGATGCGACCAGTCGTCGATGACGAGCACCTGGACGCCTGCGGCCAGCAGGCGGTCGACGGTGTGCGAGCCGATGAATCCGGCCCCGCCGGTGACCGCGATGCGCTTGGTGGTCGCCAGCGACACCAGGTTGGGACTTACTGAATTCATTCCACCTCCATGGCCGGCCGGACCGCTGGCTTGTCGACCATCAAGTAGGCGGCCAGGCCAGCGAGCGCCAGCGGAATCGTCGTCGTGGCGCGCATCAAGACCGCCGCGGATGCCGCAAGCGACACGGTCACGCCGTAGCCCGCGAAGACAGTGACCAGGATCGCGTCCTGCGAGCCGATGCCGAACGGCAGGGTGGAGATGATTCCCGCCACCTGCGACGTCGAGTTGGCCGCGACCGCCTGGGTGATCGGGACGCGATGGGCGAGAGAGAGCATCACCAGCCAGAGCTGCGCGCCCATCGCTATGAAATTGACGAGCGTCAACCCCGATGTCCACGCGAGCAGCAGCGGCGCCTTCATCAGCTTGCGGACCTGATCGATCATCACCGTCGCGCCTTCCTGGAAACGACCCATGATCCGCCGCTTGCCGAGCTTGGCGAGCACCCATTGCTCGAGGCTCGTCGGCATCAGCTCGAAGAGCAGCGGGGCGAACGTGGCGACGCCGAGGCCGAGGGCGACGAGGATCCAGCCGATGACGCCATGCCGCGGGAACAGGATCAGTAGCAGGGACAGAGCGATCATCAGGAACAGGCTGTACAGCCGCTCGAAGGTGACGACCGCCGCGCCGACGCGAACAGGGACGCCGTTGCTGCTGCGCCACAGGTACGCACGCACGTAGTCACCGCTCGCGGCCGGCGTGATCGTGCTCGAGGTCTGACCAACCAGCTGGATCGGCGCCATCGAGCGCATCGGGACCCTATAGCCCAGCTGCCTCACCATGAGCTGTGCGCGCAGGGCACGGAGCCAGATCACTGGCAAATTGAGCGCGAGCGCCGCGACAACCAGGGTGAGGTCCGCCTGCTGCAGCGACGCCCAGATCTTGTCTGGATGGCTGATTGCGATTACCGCCGCTCCGATGGCGACACCGAGCAGAATCGCCGCCAGGCGGCCGGGCCTTAGGCGTCGTGGTCGGGCAGGGGCGGGCTCGGACGTAGGCTCTAGTGTTTGTCCCTGGATGGCCGAAGCTTAGCTGACCGCTCGCCCGGCTTTCGTGGCGTCTTCGCGGCCTAGGCGGCCGGGCGCCTTCGGCGCTGAAGCCGGCGTCAAGGGGCCCGGCACAGCGCATCCTCCCGCGCTTCGCGCGGGGACCCCAGCGGTGTGCGCTCCTAGCCGCGCCACCCTTTCCTTGGCTCCGGCCGCCGATGCCGCGAATCCGCAACGAACCCGAGCGAGCGGTCAGCTGCTAAAGGGCGGCTAGGTAAATCCTCAAGAGGTCTTCCTCGGGGTACTTGCCCGCCAGCTCGGACGCGGCCGTTTTCAGCTCAGGCTCGCCGCGTGGCGCGCGCCGATCTGCTTGCCCATCACGTGGCTCAGCCCCGACGCCGAGGCACCCGGGAGAGTGAACGAGAACCATGCGGCGACCTGGTTCTCGGTGCGGACGTCGAGGTCTTTCGGGTCGGACTTCGCGCGCGGCAGCGACTCGAACAGGCGGCGGATGGCCTCCAGCGCCATCACGTCGTTGTAGGGGTGATCGCCGTCGGCGAGAAAACCCTCGACCGCGTGGTCAAGCGCGCGAATGCCGGTCGAGAGCCACAGCTCCATTGGCGTCTTCAGCGTTAGCTCGGCGTCGTAGATCACGACATCCGGCAGCAACTTCGGGTCGCGCATGCCGCCCTTGGTGCCTGTCTCATCGGTGAAGCCGGCGCCGGCGGCCAGCTCCGCCACCGACAGGGTCGTCGGCATCGCGACGTGAGGCAGTCCTCCCACGCGCAGGGCGACGATCTTCGCCGAGTCGATCGGGCTTCCGCCCCCGAAGCTGACGACGCCGTCGACGCCGGCATCGCCCGCGTCCTTGATCGCTTGTTCGACCTGGGCGATTGGCGCGTGCTGCGCGATCGTCGCCGTCATGTGCGGTTCGAGCGGCAGGGCGGCGCCCACCAGCGACTTCGTCGTCACCAGCGCGAAGCGTTTGACGCCGAGGCGCTCGAGCTCGCCCGCCAGCTCCTTTACGGAGCCTGCGCCCCAATGGATGACCGGCGGGTTCGCGTACCTGAAAGTCGGCATCGACGAAACTGTAGGCAATGACCGGACCTCACGCCGGACAGCCTGTGCTGCACGCCGGTGCGCCCCTCGCCAAAGCCCACGCGGCGATGCTTCTGGTCCACGGACGCGGCGCCAGCGCGGCCGACATCATGACCGTCGGTCAGGAGCTGATGCATCCCGACTTCGCATACCTGGCGCCTCAGGCCGCGGGGAACGCCTGGTATCCGAACCCGTTCACCGCGCCCATCGACAGCAACGAGCCGCATTTCTCGTCGGCGATATCTGTGCTCGAGGAAGTTCTGGCCAACATCACGGAACACGTGCCACCCGAGCGTGTGATCCTTCTCGGCTTCTCGCAAGGGGCGTGCCTCACGCTCGAGTTCTGCGCGCGGCACGCGCGGCGCTACGGCGGTGTTGTCGGCTTCAGCGGCGGCCTCATAGGCCCTGACGGCACGGCCCGCGACTACGCGGGCAACTTCCAGGGCACGCCGATCTTCATCGGCTGCAGCGATGTCGATCCGCACATCGCCAAGGCGCGTGTGGTCGAAGCGGGCGACGTGCTGAAGCACATGGGCGCGGCGGTCACGGTGAAGCTGTATCCGAACATGGCTCACACCGTGAACGCCGACGAGATTCACTCCGCGGCTCAGATCGTCGAAGCCGTCGCGCACGAGGTCGCATGACTGACGACACCGCGACGCGGCGCCTGCTCGACGCGTGGCGCGGCGAGGTGCAGGCGCGGGCGCAGTACGAGATCCTCGCCCAGCGCATGCGCGACCCGCGTCGGGCGGACATCATCCGGCAGATCGCGAAGGCCGAAGCGAGTCATCGCGAGCGCGTCGAGAAGCGATTGCAGGAGCTCGGCGTCCACATCCCGTCACCCGAAAGCGCGCGGCTGTCGGCACTGCAGAGACTGCAGGCCCAGCTCGCGCCGATCTCGGTGGTGATCTCGCGCATGGAGGCCGCGGAGCAGAGCGAGATCGACGACCGCTATCACCGCCCGACAGGCGATCCGGCAACCGACGAGGTGCTGTCTTCGATACGGGTAGAAGAGCAGGGCCATTCGCGCTCGCTCGACGAGCTCCAGGCGGCGCATGCCACCGAGGCGAAACCTTCGGGGGCGCAGTCACACCTGGATCGCATCCTCCGCCGCGAGACGTGGCACCGCACTGGCACCGGCTGGATATCCGGCGCCATCTACGGCGCCAACGACGGCCTGGCCGCGGTCTTCGGGATCGTCGCCGGGGTGTCGGGCGCGACGGGCGGCTCGTCATTCGTCCTGACAGCGGGCCTGTCAGGTGCTGTGGCTTCGGGCCTGTCGATGGCCACCGGCGCGTTCCTCGCCGCGCGCTCGGAGGCCGAGGTCGCCGCCGCCAACGTGGACCGCGAGCGGCGCGAGGTGGAGGAGAACCCAGACGAAGAGAAGGAAGAGCTATCGCTCTTCTATCAGCTCAAGGGCATCGACGCCGAGACCGCGACGATGCTGGCCGAAAAGGTCGCGCGTGACCCGCAGACGATGCTCAACGCCCAGGTGTCCGAGGAGCTCGGTGGGGCGGAGGGTGGCGCCGACCCGGTTCAGTCCGCCGCGGCTGCCGGCATCAGCACGCTCATCGGTGCGATGGTCCCGGTGATCCCCTTCTTCTTCCTGCGCGGCACCACCGGGGTGGTCGTGGCCTTTGTCGTGTCTCTGCTTGCGCATTTTCTGGTCGGAGCGGCCAAGTCGCTGTTCACCCTGCGCGCCTGGTGGGCGGCCGGCCTGGAGATGACGCTAGCGGGCGTGATTGTCGGCGGCATCACGTACGGGCTTGGTCTGCTGATCAAAGTCGGAGGGTGAAATAGCGGCGGCGGCGGTGCTTTTGTAGTCCTCGTGGACTACGGCCGGGAGATCCAGTTCGGCGTCTTCGTGATCCCGGCCACCATGAACCCGACCAGGGCGCTGGATGTCGCAGCGATCGCGGACGAGGTGGGGTTCGACCTCATCGGCGTGCAGGACCACCCGTATCAGTGGCGGTTCTTCGACACCATGACGTTGCTGACCGCGATGGCGATGCGGACGCATCGCATCACGTTGTTTCCCGACGTCGCGAGCCTGCCCATGCGCCCGCCGGCGGTCCTGGCCAAAGCCGCGGCGTCAATCGACGTGCTTAGCGGCGGCCGCTTCGAGCTTGGGCTCGGCGCCGGCGGGTTCTGGGAGGCGATCAAAGCCATGGGAGGATCCGTGCGCACGCCGGGCGAGTCGGTGTCGGCCGTGGAGGAAGCGATCCAGGTCACGCGCCGCATGTGGAGCGGCGAGCGCAACCTCAAGTTCGACGGGCGCTTCTATCAGCTGTCCGGCGTCAACGCGGGGCCGAAGCCCGCGCACGACATGGGCATCTGGCTCGGTGCTTACAGGCCGCGGATGCTTGGCA
>VBFW01000153.1 GCA_005880525.1 Chloroflexota bacterium
AGGGGTTCTAATGGCGGCGGCATGGTGGCGAAGGCGCCGGCCATACCAGTCCCGACCGAGGCGCTCACGAACCGGCCGAAGTCATCCGCCGGCCACGTCGTGAACTGGCCTGCCACGCGCTGGAGGAACATGTCGACGACCGGCCAGCGACGGAGCGGTCGAAGGAAGTTCTTGACCATTGGCGCTAGATGTTGTGTGATCTCCACAGACTGTATACATAATGTGGATAACCCGCAAGCCTTTCGTTGTCCGGCAGGGCCCCCGCCCTCAGCGCGTGGCCATACGCCGAACGACGGCGGCGACCTCGACGAGCGGGACTCCGACCGGGCAGGCCGACGCGGCCGCCATCAGGTCGGGGTCGTCTCCGGCCAGGTCGGATGACGCGTCGCCCAGCCGTGCGTAGAGCCGCATGTAAGAGCTGGCCAGCTCCGGCAGCCGTGTCTTGCCGATCCGGCCCGCGGCCAGCGCGCAGAGTCCGCAGTTGATGCACCCGACCAGGTGTGGATGGCGCTCGCGCAGCGCCGGATCGACGGTCCCGATGCCGTCAGGCGCATAGGTTTCGAGCAGCGAGGTGAGCTGGGAGCGAGGGCGGCGCAGGCGGCGCCTCGCCTGATGCAGCCCATAGGCCCACGCCAGCTTCGCGAGGGAGTCAGCGCGTGCCATTGCCCATCAACAATCCGCGCATCGATCCTTGAGCCAGCTCTTCCTGCGCCCAACCCGAGTGGCTGAGCACCGGGGCGCGACCAAGCCACGCGCCGCGCACGAACTCGCTCGCGGCCTCGAATCGTTGCGAGGCGCTCCACCCCAGCTCCCTACCGACAACCTCGGCCGCGCGCATGACGCATGCGGCGCCCGCACATGGCCCGCCCGTCACGCCGACGCGACGAAATGCATCGGCCAGGGTCCGCACCTGCTCGTGCCTCGTGGCGTAGATGAGCTCGCCTTCCGTCACTGGCTCGCACCGGCACAGCACGCGGGAGGTGGCGCCTTCGTCGAGCACCTTCTCCGCGTTCGAGCCGTGCCGGCCCTGCAGCCTGACGACGGCAAGCGCCGGAATGCCGCAGCGCGACGCCAGATCGGAGGCAGGCTCAGGGTCGGATTCGTTTCCGGGCAGAGGCCGGGTCGCGGTCGTGCACGGCGCCTGGTGGCCGAGCTTGCGGCACACCCCGCCACTTGTACAGGGTCGGCCGCACTCCTGCAGTCGTGCGCACCGCGCGGTACCGCCGGATCGATGGAAAGACACGCTCGAAGGCTTGCAAGAGGTAATCGACCTCGTCCTCTTGCACTTCGACCGACCCGAGGTCGCCGTAGAAATCGTCGTCGGTCGTGCCGAGCAGGGTGAACCCGGCGTGGGCCACCATCAGCAGGTCACGTCCGTCGATCGACTCGGCGCTGATGGAGAAGTTCGAGATGCGGTGGGGATAGACGAGATGGATGCCCTTGGCGGGGCGCAGCTCGATGTCGACGCCGGCCATCGCGCCGAGCTCGGGCGACCATGGCCCGGTGGCGTTGACCACCGCTTGGGCGCGAGCCTCTGAGCCGGCGCCATCCGGGCCCTGGTACCGAACCCCGATCACCTTGCCCGCGTCCCGGATGAGTCCGGTCACGCGCGTGTGGTTCATGGCGCGCGCGCCGTGGGCCATCGCGTCCTGCACGTTGGCAAAGACCAGCCGGTGCGGGTCGACTCCCCACTCCTCCATCGTCACCGCGCCGATCACGTCCGGCGCCAGGCCTGGCTCTGCCTCGCGAGCTTCCTCCGCTGTCAGGCGGCGGTGCGGGTGCGCGTGCTTCAGCGGCTGGAAGCGGTCGTACACCTCCATGGCGGTCTCCATGCGCTCGATGTTGTTCCGGTCGTGCGGCAGGACCGGGATGATGAAGACGACCCGATAGACCAGGTTGCGAGCGATGCTCACGATGTGCCCCGCGTCCTGGCACGAAAGGCGCGTCGTGTCCCAGTCGTATTCCAGGTAGCGCGGACCGCCGTGGATCATCCAGCTCGACGCGCCGCTGGTGCCTGCGCCCCAGTCGCCCTTCTCGAGCAGCAGCACCGAAAGTCCGCGCAGAGAGAGGTCGCGCGCGACCCCCGCTCCGGTCACGCCGCCACCGACGACGACTACGTCATAAGAGGACGGCGCGGCCACCAGGCCGATCTTAGTGGGCCGACGCCGCGGCTTCGTGCTCCTTCTGGAACTGCTCGATGATGCCCTTGGCGATGTGCGCAGGCATCTCCTCGTAGTGGTCGAACTTCATCTCGAAGCTGCCGCGGCCCTGCGTGATCGACCGCAGGTCGAGGGCGAACCGCAGCATCTCCGACTGCGGCACCATCGCCTTCACGTTCTGGTAACCGTCCGTGGGCTCGGTGCCGAGGATCTTGCCGCGGCGGCCGTTGATGTCGGACATGATGTCGCCGAGGTTCTTCTCGGGCACGCGGATCTCCGCCTCGACGACGGGTTCGAGCAGCACCGGCCCGGCGTCCAGCGACGCCCTGCGGATCGCCAGCGAGCCCGCGATCTGGAACGCCATGTCGTTGGAGTCGACCTGGTGGTACTTGCCATCGACGAGCGTCACCTTCACATCGACCATCGGGTAGCCCGCGACCACGCCCTTGGCCATGTTGTCCACGATCCCCTTCTGCACCGACGCCCGGAAGTTCTGGGGGATGGCGCCGCCGAAGATCTTGTCCTCCCACACGAAGCCTTCACCGCGCTTCGTCGGCGACACCTCGATGACACAAATTCCGTACTGGCCATGCCCTCCGGATTGCTTGACGTGCCTGCCCTCGGCTCGGTGGTGGCCGGAAACGGTCTCGCGGTAGGCCACCTTCGGTATCGCCGTGGTCGCCTCCACACCGTACTTGCGCTTCAGCTTCTCCAGCGTCACGTCCAGGTGCACGTCGCCGAGCCCCGAGATGACCAGCTGATGCGTCTCCTCGACCCGGTCCACGTGCAGCGTCGGATCCTCTTCAGACAGGCGTGCGAGGCCGCTCGAGATCTTTTCCTCGTCGCCGCGCGCCTTGGGCGTGATGGCCACGCTGTACGCGAGGCCAGGCAGGTCGATGGGCGCCAGCGGGCCGCTGTCCTTGGCGCCCAGCGTGTCGCCGGTCAGGGTATGAGTGAGCTTGGTCGCCGCTCCGATGTCGCCGGCCTGGACCTCCGTCGCGGCCACGTGCTCCTTGCCGCGCGGGAAGAAGATCTGCGCCAGGCGCTCGTCGGCACTGCGGTTGATGTTCGTGAGGTGCTGGTCGGCCTTGACCGTTCCAGCCACGACCTTGAAGTAGCTGACGCGTCCGAACTGGTCGCCGCCGGTGCTGAAGACGAACGCCTGCGTCGGCTGTGAAGGTTCGCCCTCGGCGGGCGGGAGCAACTCGCAGAGCGTCGACATCAGCGTGCGCACGCCGAGGAGCCTTGTCGCCGAGCAGCAGAGCACCGGCGCCACCTTGCCGGCGAGGATTCCCTCGCGCAGGCCTCGCTGGATCTCCTCCTCGTTCAGCGTGCCGGCGTCGAGGTACTTCTCGAGCAGCGCGTCGTCGCTCTCGGCGGCTGCCTCTATGAGCTGGCCTCGATACTCGTCTATGAGCTTCTGCATGTCGTCTGGGATGGGGACCTCGCCGCCCTTGCCGTCCTCGGTGGTGACAAAAGCCTTGAGGTGCAGCAGGTCGACGACACCGCGGAACTCCTGCTCCGAGCCGATGGGCAGATGGAGCGGGAACGGCCGCGGCGACAGGTTGTCGCGCATCGCCTTCACCGCGCCGTAGAAATCCGCGTGCTCTTTGTCGAGCTTGTTCACGACCACCACGCGCGGCTTGCTGCGAGCGTTGCACTGCTCCCAGGCGACCTCGGTGCCGACGGCGAGATGGTCGTTTGGTCCCACCACCACCACTGCGCCCTCGGCCGCGCGCAGCCCGCTCATCGCCTGACCGGCGAAGTCGAGGAAGCCGGGCGCGTCGAGGATGTTGATCTTGAACCCGTTGTGCTCGACGAACGCGACCCCGAGGTTGATCGAGATCTTGCGCCTCTGCTCCTCGGGCTCGGTGTCCATGACCGTGGTGTTCAGGTCGGTGGAGCCCATCCTCTGGATGCCGCCGGATGCGAAGAGCATGGCTTCGGCGAGCGTGGTCTTGCCGTCGTGAGAGTGGCCGAGCAGGACTACGTTGCGGATCTTCTCGGGAGGGTAATCAGCCGCCATTCACACCCCAGATGCCAGCCGGCCGGTGGATACGACGATTAAGTCTAAGGATCGATTCGGAGCGGCGACTTGGCGGCGCCTGCGCTTCGGTAGAATTCGGGGTCCATGGCGAAAGGGAAGGCGTCCGTCGAAGAGGTTCTAGCCGCGATCGAGGCCGCCCGCGACAAGGTTATGGCCGACGAGG
The DNA here is from genome assembly GCA_005880525.1 of Chloroflexota bacterium. Taxonomy (GTDB): domain Bacteria; phylum Chloroflexota; class Dormibacteria; order Dormibacterales; family Dormibacteraceae; genus CF-118. Next base: position 4,370 of record VBFW01000153.1, read on the forward strand.
TCAAGTCATTGACGAAGCTGGGGATCCCGAAGGCGATGGCCTACCAGATGATCGCCAGCCGGTTCCACCAGAAGGTCGGCAACCAGGAGGAGGCCGAGCCCGATCCGTTTGAGGGCAACGCCACCACATCCTGGGAAGAAATAGGCTAACCGGGCTCTAGCTCTTGAATCGGGCTGAGCGTCTGGCTCGGCTGCTCAGGGTGCTCGCCGCGATCATCGCCGAGCCCGGCCTCAACCCGCTCGAGCTGGCGGAGAAGGCAGGCGTCTCCGAGCGCACGCTCCGGCGCGATCTCGCCCAGCTGCGCGACCTCGGCTACGAGGTTGCGTACACGAGTGGTTACGAGGTCCAGGAGAAGCTCAACCTCGAGGGCCGCGGCAAGAAGGCAGCACGGCCTCGCGGTGACGACGCCCTGCTCCAGGCCGTGGCCCATGCGGTCGAGGCCGCCGGTCTCTGGCGCGACACGACCCCCGCAAGCGTGGCCGCGCCGCGCAAACGCCCGCGCCGCGCAACCGGCCCGCGCCCGCTCGTCCTGATCCCTAGCGGGCACGGCGACGCCGACTTCATCTACGCCACCGGCATGGACGTCGAGAGCGCGCTGTACATCCGGCCCGCATCCGGCGACGACATCCTCGTCGCCAGCCCGCTCGAGATCGACCGCGCACGAGCCGAGTCAAGGGCCGCACGCATCCTGTCGTTTCGTGACGCGGGCTACGCGGAGCTGGGTCCGTATCGCTCGTATTCGGTGCTCGCGGCCAAGCTGCTGCGCGAGCAGGGCCAGGCCGAAGCGCGGGTTTCGCCGCGGTTGCAGGCTGGCTATCTGGAAGCGCTTCGCGACGCGGGCCTCGACGTCGAGGTCGACCAGTCTCTGTTCGAGGCCGAGCGGCGGCACAAGACTCGCGACGAGGCGGACAAGATCCGCGATGCGCAGCAGGCCGCTGAGAAGGCGATGACCGAGATCGTGCGGCTTCTTGCCCGAGGCGAGATTCGCGAGGGACTGCTGTGGGCCGACGGCAAGCCGATGACGTCCGAGTGGCTCTACGCGCGCGCGTCTCTTCTCCTGGCGGAGCTCGGATTTTCGTGCCCCGACATGAGCATCGCCGGGTCGCCTGACAACGCCATGCCTCACTACCGCGGCGAGGGCCAGATCCGCGCCGGCGCGCCGGTGATCATCGACATCTTTCCAGCGAGCCGCGGCAGCCACTACAACGGCGACCTGACCCGGACAGTGGTCGTTGGTGAGATTCCTGAAGAGGTTCGCCGGATGCACGCGGCGACGCTGCAGGCGCTGGATGTGGCGGTCGAGTCGATCAAGGCGGGCGTGCCGGCCAATGAGGTACACCACGCGGTGTGCCAGGTGCTGGTCGACCGAGGCTACGGCAGCACGACCACCGGCTATGAGGGCGCCGACGGCGTCGCCAAGATGAACCACAGCACCGGCCACGGCGTCGGCCTGGAGGTGCATGAGGAGCCGGGCGTGCGCAGCGCCAATGGCGAGCCGCTGGAAGAGGGCGTGGCGATGCTCAGACTCCAGCACGACGATCAGCAGACCGAGGCGGAGTGCGCGGACTGCGGCTCCGCATTTCGAAGCGTGATGGGCGTCATCTACGAGGACGACGACCCGATCGCGATCTACCGGGCCGACATCTTTGACCACTTCCACCGCGACCCGGAGCCGCGCGTGCTCCTCTCGATCGCGATGGGCGACTGGGACGATGGCACCGGCAGCGCCGACAGGTGCTCCGCGGCGATCGAGGCGTGGCCGGACGGAGGTGGGGTGCGCATGGCGATCAGCGACCGCGCCGCCTCTCCATGGGACGAGCTGGAGGTCGTGAGCTGGCAGCTCAGTGCGAAGGAGGCCGAGGTCAGCCCTCTGCGCGACGCGTTCTTCCAGGTCGCCGATCACATCGCGTACCAGGACCGCCGGCTTCGAAGGGTGCTGACCGCGCAGGACGTCTCGTAAAGGCCGGCTTGACTGGGCGGCGGTATGATCGTGGCATGCCACCACACGAAGGCGAGTCCCTGGGCGTGCGCATCCGGCGCTTGCGGCGCGAGCGCGGCGTCAGCCTGGCCAAGATCGGAGGCGGGGACTTCACGCGGGCGTTCTTGAGCCAGGTCGAGCTCGGACGTGCGCAGCCGTCGCTGCGCGTGCTGCGTGTCATCGCCGACAGGCTCGGCACTCACGTCGACTACCTGCTCGAGGGGCGGTCGCCGGAGGTCGATCGAGAGCTAGCGCTGGAGCGCGCGCGGGTCCTTCTGCTGCGCGGCGAGCCGAAGCGGGCGCTCATCAGCCTGCGCGGCCTGGACGAGGCTGCGTGGCCGATAGGCACCGACGCGCGCCTCGCCGAGGCAGAGGCCCTGGCGCAACTGGGCCGGCACGAGCGGGCCCGGAAGATCCTCGACGCCGAGCGCATGGTGATCAGCAAGCACCGTGACAACCCGCGGATGGACCGCTGGCGCGCGCTGTCACAGGGCAAGCGACTCAGCTACGGCAACGGCGACCCGAAGGCGGCGGCGGAAAACCATCTGGAGATCGCCGAGCGCGCGACCAGGGCCGGCCGCCCCAAGGATGCACTCGAGCACTACAGGTCGGCGAGGACGCTGCTGGAGGCCTAGCCGGCTCGCCTAGAGTCCGTTGTTCGCGGTCGACTTCCAGTCGAAAGCCGGCGGAGGCGTCACGTCCGGCGGCGTGATCTCGATCGTGATGGTCTCGTGGCTCTTGAGCACGATCGTGCTTGGATCGCCCTCGAACAGCTGCGCGCCCTTGCCGTCGTCGAGGTCGATGTAGATCTTCATCGACTGGCCCGCACCTACGGTCAGGGTCGAAACGTGTGTCGAGTTAATGAGCTCGTGCGGGCCGCTGTTGTACGTCGACCATGCGTCCCAGACCTTGAAGAAGTCACCGAGCGTGAACACGCGATCGGCCGTCGACTCGATGTGGATGACGTTCGGGTTGGCGCTGTGGACGTGCAGCCAGTAGAAGCACGACGGCGCGGTCTCGCCGCCCTGGATGCCGATGCCGCCGGGGATGGGATGCACCGATCCTTGAGCGACGATCTGGATGGCCGCGTGGTAGTGGACCTGCGTGTGCTCGAGCTGGTCGCAGGCAATGCTGCCGCTCGAGCCCTGGACGGTCGGGACCGGATTGGTGCGGCTGTTGATGGCGCCGTAGATGAGCAGGCCGATGAACACGAGCGCGAGGATCGTGCCGACCACGATGGCGAGGACCGGCGTGCCCGTGCTCGACTTCACCGGTGCGCGGCGGCTGCCCTTTCCACGCACCTGCGACTTGCCGCGAACGCTTTGCTTGCTTCGGCCTTGGGAACTCATGAAAAGACGGACTGATAGAATACCGACCTACCCTTTCTGGCCTCGGCAGGTCGCGCCTGCGTTCCGTTGGTCCGAGGCCTGAAACCCATAGGAAGGAGGAATCGCCCCGTTGCGGGATTACGAAATTCTGTACATCGTGCGGCCGGACCTGGACGACGACAAGGTCCAGGACGCTGTCAAGCGGGTCAACACGCTGATCGAGCGATCCGGCGGCAGCGCTGATCACACGAACCTCTGGGGCAAGCGCAAGCTCGCCTACGAGGTGAAGCACCAGAAAGAGGGCATCTACGTCCTGCAGGACTTCCAGGTCGCCCAGGACCGCGTGCCCGAGCTCGAGGCTGCGTTGAAGATCACCGAGGAGGTGCTCCGGCATCTCATCGTGCGCAAGCCCGAAAAGCCCAGCCCGACGACCGTTGCACCGCCGCCGGCGGAGGTCGTGCTGGAGCCCATTGCGGTCGAGTCGACAGGCGCGGCGGATGCACCAGCCGGGGATCGGGAGGAACGGTAAATGTCCAACCTCAACAAAGCACTGCTCATCGGGCGGCTCACCAAGGACCCCGAGATGCGCTACACGCCTAGCGGCACTGCGGTCACCAGCTTTTCCATCGCGACGAATCGCTGGTCCAGCGGTCCCGAGGGCGAGCGCAAGGAGTTCACCGACTACCACAACATCGTCGCGTACCCGATCGGCAAGCGAAATCTTGCCGAGACCGTCGCGCAGTACACGCGCAAAGGCGCGCTCGTTTTCGTCGAGGGCCGCATCCAGACACGCTCCTGGGAGGGTCAGGACGGCCAGAAGCGGCGCGTGACCGAGATCATCGCCAACGACGTGCAGTTTCTCGAGCCACGTGGCGCGGGCGCCGGCGCGGGAGCCGGTGCGGGTGCAGGTGCCGGTGCCGGCGTAGGCGCGGGACGCCCGTCGGGCAACGCAACCACCGAAGAAACGACCGGTGACGACGTCCCGCGAGACGTCGACCCGGACGATATTCCTTTCTAACCAGGAGATTTGATGGCTTCCAGGACATCGGCACCACCGTCGTCAGGACCGCGAGAGTCTCGCGGGCCGAAGCGGCAGCACCGCAAGGTCTGCAGCTTCTGCATGGAGAAGGTCTCGTACATCGACTACAAGGAGGTTTCGCGCCTCCGCAGGTTCGTCAGCGACCGCGGCAAGATCCTGCCGCGCCGCGTGACAGGTACGTGCGCCCGGCATCAGCGGCCGCTGACCACAGCCCTGGAGCGCGCTCGCGCGATCGCTCTCCTTCCGTACACGACCGAACAGCACTAGTGCCCTCAGCCTGCCCTGCGCGCCAGGCGCGGTACGGACGCGTTCCTCGCGCTCAATTTGTGCTCCCGCATTGCGGGAGAGGGGATATTTAGGAGCACGCCCATGACCTTCTCGAGCCAGCTGCGGATCCCCGGACCTACACCGCTGCCCGAGCGCGTCGTGCGCGCGATGAGCAGGCCGATGGTCGATCATCGCGGCCCGGAGTTCGGCGCCATCCTGGCCGAGATCACGGCCGGCGCCAAGCGCGTCTTCAAGACGTCCTCCGACCTGCTGCTATTGACCTCGTCCGGCACGGGCGGCCTGGAGTCGGCCGTAGCCAACCTGGTTTCGCCCGGCGACGAGGTGGTCGTCGCGCTGTGCGGCAACTTCGGGGAACGTTTCGCGGCTCTTGCCTCGGCGTACGGCGCCGATGTCGTGCGGCTCGAGTTCGAGTGGGGCCAGCCGGTCGACGCCGAAGACCTCGCCCTCGTGCTCGAGAACCATCCGAAGGCGAAGCTGCTCCTGCTCACGCACAACGAGACCTCGACCGGTCTCACCAACCCCCTGCGCGAGCTCGCGCACGTGGGCCGGGACGCGGGTCGAGTCGTCGTCGTCGACGGCGTCAGCTCCATCAGCTCGATCGAGATCGAAACCGATGCATGGGGGATCGACGTCGCGGTCAGCGGCTCGCAAAAGGGATGGATGGCGCCGCCAGGGATCGCCCTGGTCAGCGTGAGCGAGCGCGCGTGGGAGATGCAGTCCCGCGCCCGTGCGCCGCGCTACTACTTCGACTGGAAAGAGGCCAAGACGTGGGCCGACAAGGGCATGACGCCGTTCACCACCGCGGTGAGCGTCGCGTTCGC
>VBFW01000387.1 GCA_005880525.1 Chloroflexota bacterium
CCACGCGGACCGATGTGTTCGAGTTGAGCGCCAGCACGCCTGTATCGATCGCGCGCGCGACCCTCATCGCACGCGCCGCGTCGCGGGTCCAGATCGAGCCCGACAGGCCGTACGGCGTGTCATTGGCGATTCGGATCCCGTCCGCCTCGTCCTCGAACGGGATGATTGCCGCCACCGGACCGAACACCTCCTCGCGCGCGACGCGGTCGGAGCTGCTCGCCTCGATGAGCGTGCACGGGAACCAGAAGCCCGGACCCGACGGGACGGTGCCCTTGAACATCGTCTTGCCGTCCACGATCGAGGCCACGAGCTTGCGGTGTGAGGCGGAGATAAGCGGGCCCATGTCAGTGCCCTCGGCCTCGGGGTCCCCCACCTTGAAGCGGCTGGTCGCGTCGGTGAGCAGCTGCGTGAAGCGTTCGTAGACGGACTTCTGAACAAGGATTCTTGATCGCGCGCAGCAGTCCTGGCCGGCGTTGCCGAACACAGAGCCCGGCGCCGACGAGGCTGCCTTCTCGAGGTCGGCGTCGGCGAATATGACATTGGCGGACTTGCCGCCAAGCTCGAGCGTGACGCGCTTGATGGTCTTCGCCGCGCCCTCCATCACTCGCTGCCCCACCTCGGTCGACCCCGTGAACCCGATCTTGGCCACGTCCGGATGGGCGATCAGCCGCTCGCCGACGGTCGAGCCGGGTCCGACCACCACGTTGACCACGCCTTCGGGCAGGCCGGCTTCGAGCGCGATCTCGGCGAAGCGCAGGGCAGTAAGGGGTGTGAGCTCCGCCGGCTTGAGGACGACGGTGTTGCCGCACGCAAGGGCCGGCCCTAGCTTCCAGGACGCGAGCATGAGTGGGAAGTTCCACGGCACGATCAGGCCCACGACGCCGAGCGCCTCGCGGAACGTCATGTCCACCCCGCCGGCGACCGGGATCGTCTCGCCGTAGTGCTTGTCGATCGCGCCGGCGTAGAAGTGGAAGACGTCGGCGACCATGCCCATCTCCCAGCGCGAGTCGCCGAGCGGCTTGCCGGCGTTGGCGGTCTCGAGCCGCGCCAGCTCCTCGCCGTGCTGCTCCACGAGAGACGCCACGCGTCGCAGCAGGCGGGCGCGATCGGCCGGCTTCACGGCTCGCCACGCGGGAAACGCAGCTTTGGCCGCGGCGACCGCTCGATCTGTTTCGGCCGCGCCCGCGCGATCCAGGTGCGCTATCGCCTTCTCGGTCGCGGGGTTGATGACGTCGAGCGTCATCCCCGTTCGTACAGGCGTTGCCGCTCCCACTCGGTCACCACTTTGTCGAACTGCGCCTGCTCGGTCGAGCTTGTTCTCGATTCCGTGCAGCCCGGCCGCGAGCAGCGCCGCGAACGCCAGGTATGGGTTCACGTCCGCGCCCGGTATACGGGTCTCGGCGCGCAGGTGCTGGCCGTGACCGACGATGCGGAACCCGCATGTGCGGTTGTCATGTCCCCAGGCCAGCGTCGTCGGCGCCCACGTGCCCGCGGCGTAGCGCTTGTACGAGTTGATGTTCGGCGCGACGAAGATCGCAAGCTCCGACATGCAGGCGATCTGACCCGCGAGGTACTGGCGGAAGGTCTCGGACTCGCCGTCGAACGTGTTGCGCCCTTCCTTCCAGAGACTCGAGTGGATGTGGCACGAGCTGCCGATCCACGTGTGGTCGGGTTTGGCCATGAACGTCACCGAGCAGCCCTGCTGGTGCGCCATCTCCTTGATGCCGTTCTTGTAGACGACGTGGTTGTCGGCCATCGTCAGCGCGTCGGAGAAGCGGAAGTTGATCTCCTGCTGGCCAGGCCATGCCTCGCCTTTCGAGCTCTCGATGGCGATCCCCGCGGCCTTCATGCCCTTGCGCACCGCGCGGATGAACGGCTCCGAGTAGGTCGTCGCGAGGACGTGATAGTCGAGGTTGTAGGGGACCGACGGGGTGAGGTCGCGATAGCGCCTCTCGAAGGCCTCCGCATACGTCTCTTTCAGCAAATAGAACTCGAGCTCTGAGCCGAACATCGGCTCGAAGCCGAGCTTTCGCGCCCTCTCCACCTGGCCCCGCAAGACCTGCCTCGGCGAGGGGCGCACAGGCTTGCCGTCATGCCAGCCGACGTCGCAAAGCACCATCGCAGTGGCCTCGAGCCACGGGACGCGACGCAGGGTCGCGAAGTCGGGCTGCATGTCGAAGTCGCCGTAGCCTCGCTCCCAGCTCGCCATCTCGTAGCCGGGCACTGGCTCCATCTCCATGTCGACGGTCGCGGCGCGTTGCGCGTGCGGGGCTCGGTCAGCACGCCGTCATTTCTCTCCGCGAGCGCGGGCGACGAACCGCTCGAAAAGGTGGCGCGCCCACGGCAGGTCGGTGGTGAGCTCTTCCGGGTGGCACTGGACCGCCACGATCAGGCCGTCGTCCGATTCGACGCCTTCAACCGTTCCGTCCTCACCCGTCGCGGATTGATGCAGGCCCGGGGCCAGCTGCTTGACGGCCTGGTGGTGGAAGCTGTTGACCCTGATCTTGTGCTCGCCCGCGGCCTGGCCGAGCTCGGAGGCCGGTTCGACCTCGATCGTGTGGGCCAGATGGTTGCGGCCGTGCGTGCGGATGTCGTGGGCTT
>VBFW01000070.1 GCA_005880525.1 Chloroflexota bacterium
CCGCCGGCTTGCCGACCAGGTTGCTGCGGCCCACAACCACAGCGTTGCTGCCCGAGATCTCGATGCCGGCATCCTCGAGCAGCTCCATGATTCCGGCAGGCGTGCAGGGCTCGACGGCCCCGGGCAACCCGAGCGCCACCAGGCCGGCGTTGATCGGGTGAAAGCCGTCGACGTCCTTCACCGGGTCGATCTCGTGGATCACGCGCGTCATATCTATCTGTGGCGGAACCGGCTGCTGGATCAGCACACCACTCACCGCATCGTCTCTGTTGAGTTGCTCGACCAGCGTCAGCAACTCGTCGGTAGAGGTTGAGTCAGGCAAGCGGTGGTCGAACGTCTCGATGCCAGCCTGTTTGGCGTTCTTCTGCTTCGACCGCACGTAGATCCCCGACGCTGGGTTGTCGCCGATCAGCACGGTGGCAAGCGCCGGCCTTGGCTTCCCCGCGCTCACGCGCGCCGCGACCTGGACTCGAACGTCCTCGATGATGCGCGCGGCCAGCGCCTTTCCATCCAGCACACGGGCGGTCACGGCCACATTGTCGCGGGATCAGCGAGTCGCCGGCCTAAGCGAGGCCGAGCTGCTCTCTTGCTTCCTCCGCGACGATTCGCATCACGTCGCGCAGCGCGCGACCGGACTCCCGAGCAAGCTTGCGGCAGTCTTCGTACTCGGGCGCGACGTCGACAGCCTTGCCGCCGAGCTCCTTGATCTTCACGCGAGCGACCCCAATCGACGTCTTGACCTCCTGCACGCGTCTGCCCGCCAGGACTCGCTTGACCGGGTTGAGTCGAACGCCGAGCGACGAGCTGTCTCGCAGCAGCTTCTCGCTGAGGATCGCGACGTGCTGCGCGTCGACCATCACCGAAACGACCTGGCCGAGCCTGCCCTTCTTCATGAGCGCGGGGGTGACCGTGACGTCCAGCGCGCCCGCCGCCATCAAATCCTCGACGAGGGCCGCGACGAGATTTGGCGCCATGTCGTCGATGTTGGTTTCGATCACGGTCACGCCGAGCTGCGAGGGCACCTCTTCACCGAGCCATGCGGCCAGCGCATTGCCGGGTGTCTCGCGAGCGCCGAGGCCATAGCCAATCGTGCGCAGCGTCATCGCGGGGCGCTCGAAAACAGCGGTGGCCGCCAGTATCGCCGCGCCGGTCGGCGTCACCAGCTCCTTGCCTGCGTCGCTTTCCTCGAAGACAGCTCCAGTCCCTGCGAGCACGCGCACGCTGGCAGGCGCGGGCAGCGGCATCTCGCCGTGCCGGCCGCGCGGCGCCGGCAGAGGCGATGAGTAGACACGTTCGACTCCCAGGTGGTTGAGGAGCCAGAAGGACCCGAGGAGGTCCACCAGCGTGTCCGCGCCACCGAGCTCGTGCAGGTGCAGATTAGATTCGTCGGTGCCGTGAATCTCCGACTCGACGCGTGCGAGCAAACCCAGAGCGCGCAGCGAATTCTGTTTCGCGTCCTCGGGCACCTGGGCTTCGTGCAGTGCCGCACGCAATTGCGGAACGGTCCTGCTCGTCTGGCCTCTCGTCTTGACCTCGACTCGTGTACCGCCCACGTGGCCGCGCTGCTCGCGACGGACATCGATTGCGACCTCGTCGCCGAGGCGCAGCGCCTCGACGGTGGCGTCGAGCACTGCGCGATCACCGCCGGCGTCGATCAAGGCGCCGAGGACCATGTCGCCGGAGATGCCGGCGAAGCAGTCGAGATAGACGACGCTCATCGGCGCGCTCGCCGCAAGAGCACTGCGGCTCCGTCGATCGGCCTCATGCTCGGAGGGCGCTTGGTGACCTTGACAGACACGGCCGCGATCCGCGGCATCTGCAGTGCCTTGCGGGCGATGCGACCGGCCAGGGTTTCGATGAGATGCGCGGGCTCGCCTTCGATCACCTCTTTCGCGATCGCACGCACGCGCCGGTAGTCGATCGTGTCCTCGATCTGATCCGACCGCGCGGCTCGAGCGAGGTCAACCTCGAGCTCAACGTCGACCGTGAATCGCTGCGAGCGCACTCGTTCGGCATCGCTGACGCCGTGCTTGCCGCTGAACACCATGCCTTCGAGGACGATCCGGTCCACGCTCGTAATTGTGCGATGGGGTAGTCACGGTCCATCGCGTAGCTCCACGGGCCGTCAGCCACGACGATGCTCGGTTGCGGGTACTTGGCAGCGTATATCCGGTTTCGTATACTCCATTTGGAATATGCCCCAACCCCAATTCGAGTCCGAGCTCCTCTCGCCACTCGCCCTTTCGATCCTGGAGCTGCTGGACGAGGAGCCGATGCATCCATATGAGATGGCCACCAAGATGCGCACCCGTCATCACGACGAGTTCATCCGCCTGAACTTCGGCACGCTCTACCACTCGGTCGAGGTGCTGGAGCGCAACGGCTGGATCCTCCCCGTCGAGCGCGAGAAGGAGGGTAAGCGGCCTGAGCGAACGATCTACAAGCTCACCGACAGCGGTCGCGAGGTTCTGACCACGACGCTCGGCGAGCTCCTGCGCCAGCCGCGCAAGGAATATCCGCACTTCGCCGCGGGCTTGATGTTCATGCACCACCTCACCGCCGAGCAGGCGGCCGCGCACCTGCGCGAACGAGCCGAAATGCTCGATGCGATCATCGGCAAGTTCCAGGCAGTGCTCGATGAGCTGCTGCGACAGGGAGTGACCCGCCTGGCGCTGATCGAGGTGGAGCACAAGATCGCGATGCTCGACGCCGAACGAGAGTGGGTGCGCGGGCTGGAGCGAGAGATCAACGAAGGCAAGCTGGAGTGGACGGTTGGAATCGACTCCGGCCATGAAGCGTTAAGGAGAAACCATGGCCAACGCGCGCACTAATCCCTGGCTCGTCCTCGTGGTGCTGACCACGGGCTTTTTCATGATCCTGCTCGACACCACGATCGTGAACGTGGCGATTCCTGCCATGAGCAAGGGACTCAACGCCCCGCTCGACGAGATCCTCTGGGTCCTGAACGCCTACATCCTCGTCTATGCGGTGCTGCTGATCCCCGCCGGAAGGCTGGGCGACCTCTTCGGCCAGCGAAACATGTTCGCGCTCGGGCTCGCCGTCTTCACGCTGGCGTCGGCGCTGTGCGGGTTCTCGCAGAACTCGACCGAGCTCATCGCCGCGCGCATCGTGCAGGGCGTCGGCGGTGCGCTTCTCACCCCGCAGACGCTTGCGATCCTGACCTCGATCTTTCCTCCTGAGCGGCGCGGTGCCGCCTTCGGTGTGTGGGGCGGAGTCGCCGGCCTCGCCACAATCGCGGGCCCGACCATCGGTGGAGCGCTCATCACCTACACCGATTGGCCGTGGATCTTTTTCATCAACGTGCCGCTGGGCATCGGCGCTCTTGTCGCGACCTTCCTTATCGTCCCTGACCTACGCCCCGGGCGGCGGCAGGGCTGGGACCTGGTCGGCGTTGCGCTTGCGACCGCCGGCCTGTTCGGCATCGTCTTCGGCCTGATCGAAGGCCAGCGCTACAACTGGGGCGAGATCGCCTCCTACGGCATCACCATCCCGGAGGTGATCGGCGGCGGCTTGGCTCTCATGATTCTGTTCGTCGTCTGGGAGCACTTTCAAACGCAGCCGCTGGTTCCTCTTTCCCTGTTCGAGGAACGCAATTTCGCGGTCGCGAACTGGGTCGCGGCGGCCATCAGCTTCGGCATGCTGAGCATGTTCTTGCCGGTCACGATCTACCTGCAGTCGGTGCGTGGCTTCAGCGTGCTCACCGCCCGCCTCACCTTCGCGCCGATGTCGCTCACGTCGATGATCATCGCTTCCTTTGCGGGCCGGCTCGCGGACCGCATCGGCGGCAAGTACATCCTCATGACAGGCATCTCGCTGTTCACTGTCGGGTTCAGCCTGGTCGCCTACGTCGCCGGCCCCGACTCGACATGGATCAACTTCCTGGTGCCCGCGATCATCGCCGGCGCGGGCATGGGCATGACCTTCGCGCCCATGACCACGATCGCGATGCGCAACATCCAGCCGCGCATGGCGGGCGCAGCCTCAGGCGTCCTCAACACGACGCGCCAGCTCGGCGCCGCCATCGGCAGCGCAACCGTCGGCGCGCTCCTGCAGAACCAGCTCGCGACCGCGCTGCACAACGAGGCCGTGGCCCACGCAGGCGAAGTTCCGGCCGCATTCCGCGACCGCTTCATCGCAATCTTCAGCACGGCGTCCTCCAACGGCTTTCAAATCGGCGCCGGGCAGACTGGAGCCTCGCTTCCCTCCGGCCTGCCGCCCGCGGTCGCCGCGCAGCTGACGAGAATCGCGCACGACGTTTTCGTCAGCGCGTACATCGATGCGATGAAGAACACGCTGGTCGTGCCGGTCATCTTCCTGGCCCTCACCGCGCTCACGACGCTCTTGATCAAGCGACGCAAGCGACCAGCCGCACAGGCGGTTGAGGCGCCTGAGGAAGAGTTCCAGCAAGCCGCCGCGGGCTAGTCTTAGCCCCGTGCCCGGACCCCGCGACGGCTGGCTCCAGCGGGGCGGGATCGACCTCCATTACCTGGAGTGGAATCACCAGGTGGAGGCCGACTCCGCTCCCGTGCTGCTTCTGCACGGCCTCAGCTCCAACGCCCACTACTGGGACCGCGTCGCGACACGGCTGGATGGTCGCCGGCTGATCGCGCTCGACCAACGCGGCCATGGACTCACCGGCCGGCCGCCGCATGCACCGTCCGCGCCGGGCGGCTTTGCGATGGAGGAGCTGCTATCGGACGCGACCTTTGTGGCCGAGAGTCTTGGACTCCAGCGCCCGGTCGTCGTCGGACACTCATGGGGCGCGACGGTCGCTCTCGAGCTGGTAGCGCGGAATCGTGGATTCGCCTCCGCCCTCGTCTTCATCGATGGGCCGGTCCAGGGCGCGGCCAACCTCTTCAGCTGGGACGAGGCGCAGCAGATCATGCAGCCGGCGCTGCCCCGCTACTCGTCGCTTGCCGAAGCGGTCGCCGACGCGCGCCGCGACTTCGACCCTTCGTGGAACGACGACCTGGAGCCCTACGTGATGGCCCGGGTGATGCTGGACGGCGTCGATCTCGTCCTGACGCTCACGTCCGAGGCGCGGCTGGCGCTGTTGCGCGGTTTGTACGACTCACCGGTCGATCAGCTCTGGGCATCTCTCGACGTGCCCACGAAGGCGCTGATCGCACGAGGCGATTCGCCGCGCATCTCGAGCTGGAAGGAAAAGGGCGGCAAGCGGTTGAGGCAGATCGCGCCGGAGGTTGAGGTGCGATGGTTCGACACCCCGCACGACATCCCGATCTTCGTTCCGGCTGAGGTCGCGGAGGTCATCGAGGCGGCTGCCGAGCGAACCTCGGAGCCCGCCGGCTCAGAGGCGGCCGCCGGACAGTAGCTTCAGCGCGGCCAGCAGCACCGCCGCGCCGAGAAAGGCGACCACGATGCCTCCAAAGAAACCGACGGTCCCGCTGACATTGAAGAGCGCGCCCAGCAGGTAGCCGCCGATGATCGCCCCTGCGATGCCGACGATGATGTCGGCGATGCAGCCGAAGCCACGACCCGCCACCACGCGGGCTGCGACCGCACCCGCGATGAGGCCGACGACGATCCATGACAGCCACGACCCGAGGTCGAGCACGACGCCTGCAAGCGGCAGCGCTACCGCCAGGTCATGCATCACGTGTTGATCCACCGCGCGATGATGTCGAACACCTCCTCGCTACCGAGGTCGTTGAAGGGTTCGTGATATCGGCCCGGCAGCATGTGCAGTGTGCTCTGCTGCGGAGCCTTGGCGTGCAGCTGCTCGCTCCCGGCCGGATCGATGAGCCGGTCGGCGGCGCCGGCCAGTATGAGAAACGGAATCGTGATGCGGTCCGCGCGCGCCAGCACATCCTCCGCGGCCCTGTGCCACTCGGTGTACATCCGGCTGGAGATCCTGGCATGCACCAGCGGGTCGCTCCGATAAGCCTCGACCACCTCGGGGATCCGAGAGAGGGTGCCGGCGTCGACGTTGTTGGCCAGCGCCAGCCGCGGCGTTAGGCGCGAGGTGACGTTGCCGAGGCTCACCTTCCACTGCGGCACCGTCACATTCAGTTTCAGCGCTGGGCTGGACACGATGAAGCGCCTCGCTCTCTTGAGCTTGCCGGCGAGCACCGTGCTCAGCATCGCGACGCCGCCGAACGAGTGACCTAGCGGGATCACCTCGCCTGCGGTCAGGCTTTCCACTCGCGCGACAAACGACGCCACGTCGTCTGTCCATTGGTTCCACGAGTCCACGTGTCCCCGCTGGCCCTGACTCTTGCCGTGGCCGCGAAGATCGACGGCATAGGTGGCCATCCCCCGCTTGCGCATCGCCTCTGCGAACGCCTCGTATCTCCCGCTGTGGTCGCCAAGACCGTGAACCACCGCGAACGTGTGAGTCGCCTGAGCACGCGTCCAGGCGCGATAAAGGAGGCGGGTGCCGTCGACCGAGGTGACCTCGCCGTCGGTGGCGATCGCCTCAGTGGCCAAGATGGCCGAATCCCCGCAGGATCTTGAGCGCCTCCTGCTCGGCTTCCATCAAGCTCGGCGCGTATGCCCGAATGCCGTAGAGCGCGTACGCCCACTCGGGGCTGGGTGGGCTCTGGGAGTGGAGCCGGAACGCGGGCGGGTAAAAAAGGATTCGCTCGCCCTCGACCTTCTTGATGACCGGGCGCTTGGCGAGCACGTCCTCGAGGCTGAGACCGTTGGGCAGCCGGCCACGCACGAAGTCGAGGCTGCGCAGCTTCGCAAGCGGATGGTCTTCGTCGCGCAGCATCACCCTGACTCCGTATTCGGCCGAGAGATCGCGCAGAAAGATCGTGATGATCAGGGCGTCGGTCTCGTCACCGGCCATCTTCACGAAGCCGGCCGCCGAGAGATCGCCTGTCGCATCTGAATGCGCGAGCCGGAAGTACTCCATCGCGAACAGATCGCGCGAGTAGGCACTGGCGATCCATGGCCGGTCGCAACGCCACGTGCGAGCTTTCGCGAGCCCTTCGAACTGCTCATGCAGCCGCTCGAGTCGATGATCAGGCAGGCCGTGAATCCGGTAGTGGAGGACGCGCCGCATGTCCGAACTAAGCCTACCGTTTGGAGGAGGGGGTCGCGCCGATTCTCGAGCGCGCCGCATTGCGTCCTCCTGCCATGGCGGCGCTTGAACATCGATCGCGAGTCGATCTGCGCCTGCGGCCAACAAGAACTCTCCTCGGCGGGCGTTCTCGAGCAATGCACGCTGCTGGTGGCTCAGGTGAAAAGTGCGCTGGAGCTTCGCTGCCTCGCCTGGCCGTTGCGCGCCGAAAAAGAGAACCGCCGGATTGGTGGCCACGACTGATCCCGCGTCCGAGCTCAGCAGGTCACCGGGATTCTGCGTGGCGAACACGAGCGAGCCGCTGTACTTGCGGATTCGTCTGGCCAGGCTGACGACGAACCGCCTGATGGTTGGGTCTTCGAACAGCAGGCCGAGCTCGTCGACGATGAGCATTCGGCGCCGGTCCCTTCTTTTGATCCTCGTCCACAGCGCGGCGGCGAGCAGGAAGTGGACGGGGGCGACCATCTCCTCGCGCAGCTCGCGCATGCCGAAAGCGACGATCGGCGCGGCCAGATCGATGTTGGTCGGGGCGCTGAACATCTGGCCGAGGCTGCCCTGCACCCACCGGCCGAGCACCGCGGCAACTCGCGTCGTGTCGGGCAGGCGCCTGGCAACATCGCCAAGCACCGGCTGCGCCTCCTCGCGATACGCGGAGCGCACGGCGGTTTCGACCAGCGCGCGCTCTGGTTCGTCGAGGCCGCCGCACACGGTGCCGCAAAGGTCGACGGCGTCAGCGGTCGCGGGCCCGACCCAACCCTCATCGCGGCGATTGGACGGCCGCAGGTCGAGCACGTTGAGTGCATGGCCGGATCCCAACGCGAGCTGCACGTCCACTCCGCCGAGGCTCTCCGCCAGGCCGCCGTACTCGTGCTCCGGGTCGATCACGAACACCTGCGTGCCGCTGCCCAGCGCACCCATCGCCAGCGTCGACAGCAGGTAAGTCTTGCCGGCGCCCGAATGCCCGAAGACCCCGATGTTGGCGTTGGCGTACTTGCGTTGATCGAACGGATCCAGCATCACCGCAGACCCCGGCGCACGACTGCGCCCGAGAACGAGGCCGCCAGGCTCCGAGACCTCGACGTCGAGCCACGGCAGAAATGTCGCGAGTGCGCTGGTGTCCAGAACTCGCCTTCTTTGCAGCCGGTCCGCCGCGCCGGGCAGCGTCGCGATGTGTCCGTCGGCCATTCGGAACGTGCATTGCTGCAGCCGGCAGATGGCCGCTCGCGCCGCCGATTCGAGCTTCTCGCTACCGGCGTCGAGCTCCCTCCGGGTCGGTGAGATGAGCGTCAGGTAGATCGCGACATGGAACGCCTTCTCCTGGCTCGCTGCCAGCCTGCGCTGCAGGTCTTCCGCCGCCGGCAGTCCGATCGCCAGCGACGAGTCAGAGGATCCCGCTCCGTCTCTCTGTAATCGCGTGGCTCGCATCGAGACGA
>VBFW01000071.1 GCA_005880525.1 Chloroflexota bacterium
CATCGACGAGTACATCAAGAAGAGCGCCGAGGCCGTGCCGCTCCGGCGCATGGGCGACCCGGCCGAGTTCGGCGCGACGTGCGCGTTCCTGTGCTCCAAGCAGGCCGGCTTCATCACTGGCCAGACCATCGGCGTCGACGGCGGAAAGCTGGCGGGCGTCCACTGACCGCCTGAATTCCACCCGTTTCGGCCCAAACGGGTGCTTCTCGCTCTGAGGTTGGGCAGTTTTGGCGCCAAACGTGCGGAATTGAGTTGGATAGCATTCGCATGGTGACCATCAAGTTCGCGGAGCGCATGACTCGGCTCGGCACTGAAGGTGCGTTCGAGGTGCTGGCCCGGGCCCGCAAGCTCGAGGCCGAGGGCAAGAAGATCGTCCACCTGGAGATCGGCGAGCCCGACTTCGCGACCCCCGACAACATCGTCGAGGCAGGCATCTCCGCGCTCCAGAACGGGTACACGCACTACACGCCCGCCGGGGGCATCAAGGAGGTGCGCGAGGCGGTCGCTGCCTTCGTGTCGCGAATGCTCAAGTGCGAGGTGGACGGGTCTGAGGTCGTCCTGGTGCCCGGCTCCAAGAACGTGCTGCTGTTCACGCTGCTCGCGACCGTCGAGCCGGGCGACGAGGTGATAATGCCGGACCCCGGATACCCGGCCTATCACTCGCAGGTCAACTTCATCGGGGCCGTGCCCAGGCTCGTGACGCTGCGCGAGGAGACCGGCTTCCGCATGGACCTCGACGAGCTGCGATCCCTCATCTCGCCGAAGACCCGAATGATCATCATCAACACGCCGCACAACCCGACCGGCGGCGTCCTGACCGAAGAAGACATCAAGACCGTTTGCGAGATTGCGCTCGAGCACGATCTCATGGTCGTGTCCGACGGCGCCGAAGGAGCTCGCGGTCAAGCTCGAGCAGCTGATGATCAACTCGTCATCGTGCGCGGCCGGCTTCACGCAGATGGCGGCCATCGAGGCTCTGTCGATGCCGGAGTCGGAGCACGCGGTCAACCGCATGGTCAAGGTGTTCGAGCACAGGCGCAACCTCGTGGTGGACGGCCTCAACGAGATCCCTGGTGTGCGCTGCAAACTGCCGCAGGGCGCGTTTTACGCGTTCCCGAACATCGAGGGCACCGACTTCAACGAGCGCGACCTCGCGTCGCGCCTGCTGAACGAGGCCGGCGTCGCCGTGCTGCCGGGCACCGCGTTCGGCGAGGCGGGGAAGGGGTTCATCCGGCTCGCGTACACCCAGTCCGAGGACGAGCTCAAGCTGGGGCTCGACCGCATCCGCGAGTTCGTGGAGTCGAACGGAAAGAAGGGCTAACCTAGCCACGTGGACGATGGCCGTCATCGCCTGACGCAGCCGCTGGTTCGGGACAACGGCAGCCTTCGGGCCGCGACGTGGGATGAGGCGATGGACCGGGCCGCAGCCGGTTTCGCGAAGGCGCGCATGCAGGGCCCCAACGCTTTCGGCATGTTCAGCTGCTCGAAGACGACCAACGAGATGAACTACATCGCGCAGAAGTTCACGCGCGCGGTGATGGGCAGCAACAACGTCGACAGCTGCAACCGGACTTGACACGCTCCCTCAGTCGTCGGTCTGGCGACAGTGTTCGGAGCAGGGGGAGGAACGTCTTCCTATCGCGAGGCTGAGGAGACCGACCTCATCATCCTTTGGGGCTCCAACGCGCGCGAGACGCACCCGATCTTCTTCCACCACGTCCTGAAGGCAGTTCGCAACGGCGCGCGTCTGATCGCAGTCGACCCTCGCCGAACGACGTCAGCCGAATTTGCAGACATCTGGCTCGGCCTCGACGTCGGCAGTGACATCTCCCTGGCCAACGCGATGGCGCGAGAGATCATTCACGCGGGCCTCGCGGACAGAGAGTTCATAGGTCGCGCCACCACCGGCTACGACGACTACGCGCGATGCGTCGAGGCGTATCCGCTCGAACGCGCCGAGAAGGACACCGGCATCCCCGGCGATGTGATCAAAGAGGTCGCCCACGCGTACGCGCGCGCGGACCGCGGCATGATCTGCTGGACGCTCGGCATCACCGAGCACCACAACGCGGTCGACAACGTGCTCGCGCTCATCAACCTCGCGCTGTTGACGGGCAAGGTTGGCCGCTACGGATGCGGCCTCAACCCGCTGCGCGGTCAGAACAACGTGCAGGGTGGCGGCGACATGGGGGCGATTCCGAACCGGCTGACGGGCTTCCAGGATCTGGAGGACGCCGAGCTGCGCGGCAAGTTCGAGAAAGCGTGGGGCGGCGTGACCATCCCGCCGAAGCGCGGCTATCACCTCAGCCAGATGTTCGAGGCGATGGAGCACGGCGAGATGAAGGCTGTCTACATCGTCGGCGAAAACCCAGCGCGCTCCGAAGCCGACCAGACGCGCGCTGTGCGTCTGCTGAGCGGCCTCGACCACCTGGTGGTGCAGGACATACTTCTCACCCAGACCGCCGAGCTGGCGCATGTCGTTCTGCCTGCAGCCGCGGGCTGGGCGGAGTCGGAGGGAACCGTCACCAACAGCGAGCGTCGCGTGCAGCGGGTGCGGCGTGCGCTCGAGCCGCCGGCCGGCGCGCGCGACGACGTCGACATCATCTCGGACATGGCCGCGCGTCTCGGATGCAACTGGGGCAGGCCGACGGCCGAGCAAGTGTGGGACGAGCTTCGCGCGCTATCACCGATGCATGCGGGCATGTCGTACCGGCGGCTCGACGAGCTGGGCATCCAGTGGCCTTGTCCTGACGAGTCCGATCCAGGCTCGCAGTTCCTCCACGGCCGGCTCTGGAAGGACCCGGTGGAAGGGCCGCTGGCACCGTTCAGCGCCGTCGAGTTCGAGCCGCCTGTCGACGAGCTGACCGACGAGTTCCCGATCCGGCTCACCACCGGACGCCGCCTTGACTCCTTCAACACAGGTGTTCAGACGGGCGAGTACACCTCGCCCCTGCGCGAGCGCGAGGCCCTGCTCCTTTCGCCTGCCGACGCATCGCGATTGGGGATCGCCAACGGCGAGGTGGTGCGGGCCAGCTCGCGCCGCGGGTCGATCGACGTGCCGGTTCGCATCGAAGCTTCGCTGCGGCCGGGCCTCGCCTTCATGACGCTGCACTTTCCGGACCAGGTCTCGACGAACGTCCTGACCATCGACGCCACCGATCCGAAGTCCGGAACCGCGGAGTTCAAGGCGAGCGCGATCCGCGTGGACAAGCTCGGGGCTAAAGTCACCGCCTAGTGCAGATCCGCACGACCGGGGGGCCTCCAACAGCAGAAGAGATCGAAGCGGTGGACGCCGTGCTCGGCGAGCCGGTGTCGTTATGGGACGGTGGCGAGCGCACTCCCCTGGACGATCACTTCGCGCGCGGCGGACGCGACATGCGGTCGCAGCGGCACCTGCTGCTTCCCGTCCTGCACTCGCTTCAGGACCGCGTGGGCTGGGTCAGCCGCGGTGGTCTGGAGTACGCATGCCGGCGCCTGTCAGTTCCGCCGGCGGACGCCTACGGCGTGGTGACCTTCTACGACCGCTTCGCCACCGAGAAGCGCCCACCCCTTGCAGTGCACGTGTGCGATGACGTTGCTTGCAAATGCGCCGGCGCCGACGAGCTTTGCGCCGCGCTCGAATCGTCTTTCGGGCCGTCCGGCGCCGCGGGAGCTCACAGCGGCGCGGCCTGGTACCGCAGCCCGTGCCTGGGGCTGTGTGACCGAGCACCCGGGGTGATGGTCGAGCGCGCCGGTCTCCGGCACTCGCACGGCCGCATCACCGGCGCGACCGCCGCGGCGGCGCGCGAGGTGCTCGGTGGCGCCGAGCCGCCCGCCTACCACGTGACCGGCCTGTCGCAGCCCCGCCCGGAGGTCAGCCTGCTGCGCCGCGTCGGGGACGCCGACCCGAGCAGCTTCGACAGCTACCGGGCCGCGGGCGGCTACCGAGCGCTCAGACGGGCAATTGAGGTGGGGCCCGAAGCGGTGATCCGCGAGATCACCGACGCGCGGCTGCTCGGCCGCGGCGGCGCGGCTTTTCCAACAGGCCGCAAGTGGGACGCGGTCGGCCGCACCCCGGCGCGCCCGCACTACATGGTGTGCAACGCGGACGAGTCGGAGACGGGGACCTTCAAAGATCGCGTCCTGATGGAGGGCGACCCGTTCGCGGTGGTCGAGGCGATGACGATCGCGGGACTCGCGACCGGCTGCGAGCACGGCTACATGTATGTGCGCGGCGAGTACCCGCTGGCGCGGCACCGCATGGAAAGCGCGGTACAGCAGGCGCGAGAACGCGGCTTCCTCGGCGACGACGTCGCGTCCACCGGCGCGCGCTTTGACATCGAGGTGCGCCGAGGCGCGAGCGCGTACATATGCGGCGAGGAGACGGCGCTGTTCAACTCCATCGAGGGCAAGCGGGGTGAGCCGCGCAACAAGCCGCCGTTCCCGGTCCAGGCTGGGCTTTTTTCGCGGCCGACGCTCGTCAACAACGTGGAGACGCTGGTCAACGTTCTCGAGATCCTCAACAACGGCGCCGCCTCGTTCGCGGCCACCGGCACCGCCGAGTCGACAGGCACGCGACTCTTCTGCCTGTCCGGGCATGTGCGAGCGCCGGGCGTCTACGAGGTGCCCATGGGAACCACGCTGCGCGCGCTCATCGACAAGGCGGGCGGCCTGCCTGAGGGCCGCCGCCTCCAGGCGGTTCTGCTTGGCGGCGCCGCCGGCTCTTTCGTGACCGACAAGCAGCTCGATGTGCCCCTGAGCTTCGAGGGCACGCGCGCCATCGGTGCGACGCTCGGGTCGGGGGCGGTGATGGTGCTCGATCACACTGCCGATCTGTCGAGCATCCTGCTCCGCATCGCAGCGTTTTTCCGTCACGAGTCGTGCGGGCAGTGCGTGCCCTGCCGGGTTGGCACGAAGCGCCAGGAGGAGATACTGCAGCGCATGCTTTCTTCTCGGAACGGCAACGGCCACGAGGGCGACATCAAGCTGCTGGCCGACATCGCGCAGGCGATGCGCGACGCTTCCATCTGCGGGCTCGGCCAGACTGCCGCGAGCGCCATCCAGTCGGCGATACCCCTGATGGTGGCGCGCTAGATGGCGACGACGGCATTCGTCGGGCTGCCGAAGCGGATGCTCACAGCGACCATCGACGGCCGCGAGGTGCAGGCGCCGGAAGGCACGACGATCCTCGAGGCCTGCAGGCGGCTCGCCATCGACACGCCGACCCTCTGCTACCTCGAGACGCTGACTCCCGTGAATGTCTGCCGCGCCTGCGTGGTCGAGGTCGAAGGATCACGCGTGCTGGTGCCTGCTTGCTCGCGCAAGCTCGAGGCCGGC